>JALYYN010000509.1 GCA_030946525.1 Actinomycetota bacterium
TCGTTCCTGGCGTCGAACTGGACGTGCATCTGGGGCCGGGGTTGCCAGGGCATCCTTCCCGAGCCGGCCGAACACCTCGGCCAGGGGTGCTGCTCGATCGGCGCCGATCTCGACGGCGAGGACGAGGCGCGCAACATCGCCGCGCTGGCCGCCACGCTCGATCCGTCCGGGTTCGAGCACCACGCCGAGGCGCAGGACGCCGGCGTCTTCGCCGACGTTTCCCATACCGCCACCCGCGTCGTCGACGGGGCGTGCATCTTCCTCAACCGGCCCGGCTTCCCGGGCGGCGCCGGGTGCGCGCTGCACCTTGAGGCCGCCCGCTCCGGGGAGTCGCCAGTGGTGTGGAAGCCGTCGGTCTGCTGGCAACTCCCGATCAAGGTGGACTGGGAGCCGGGCGAGGGCGACACCGAGGTGGCCACGGTGCGGCGCTGGGAGCGGCGGGACTGGGGCGCCGAGGGCGAGGTGATGGCCTGGTGCTGCACCGAGGGCGAGCGGGCCTACGTGGGCGACCGCCCGGTCGTCGAGTCCATGGCCGAGGAGCTGGAGGCGATCGTCGGCCCCACGGTCTACGTGGAGCTGCGCCGCCGCCTGGCCGACTGAGGAGGCCTCACGGGGATTCGGGTCAGAGGTCGCGCCCGGTGGGATGGAGCGGCTGGTAGAGGCCGACCCGGCCGCCACCGGGCAGTCGGAACGAGGTCACCAGTCCCCACCGCTCCTCACTGACCGGCCGTGTGCACTCCACCCCTGCCGCGGCCAGCTCGGCCATGGTGGCCTCGACGTCGTCGCACATGAGGAACATCTCGTGAGACGGGTCGCCCTCGGTGGGGTGCAGGGCCATCTCCGCCGGCGGCAGCTTGAAGATCAGCCACCCTCCGCCGGCGTCGACGTGGGCGAAGCCGAGCACGTCCCGGAAGAAGTCGCGATCGGAGTCGGCGTCGGCGGAGTACACCACCACGTGGGCGCCGTTTATCACGGGTCGGGTCCTCTCTTCGGGGGTCCTTTCCATGATGACGTGCGGGGACCTCGGGAGCCACCGGCGCGATGATTTTCGCCTCGACCCTCCGTCTCCCGTAGAGCGAACCGAACGGGAGGAGCTCCCAGTGAGTGTTGTTGGACAGGCAGTTCACCGCCACCATGCAGCAGAGCACCGCCAAGGGTGGCTGGACCTTCGTCGTCATGCCCGATTCCGCCGCCTTCTTCGGCACCCGTGGGCTCGTGAAGGTGAAGGGCACGGTCGACGGGCACCCGTTCCGGAGCTCGTTCATGGCCCTGGGCGACGGCACACACAAGCTGCCCATCCGGGCCGACCTCCGCAAGGCGATCGCCAAGCAGGCGGGGGACGCCGTGACCGTGCGCCTCGAGGAGCGGCTCGACCGCTGAATCCCGCCCCGCCCGCCGGATTCCGCCCGGCGGAGGAGGCTCGGTCCCCTGAGTAGCCTTGGCGGACCGTGGCTGTACGACTCTCACCCCTCGACGCCGCCCACCGGGCCCTCGGCGCCAAGATGGTCGCCTTCTCGGGTTGGGAGATGCCTCTCTCGTACCCGTCGGGCACGCTGGATGAGCACCGGACGTGCCGCACGGGGGCCGTCGCCTTCGACGTCAGCCACCTCGGGACGGTCCGGGTGCAGGGCCCCGGCGCCTTCGACGCCATCCAGGGCACCCTCACCAACGATCTGAGCCGGATCGGCCCGGGCCAGGCCCAGTACACCCACCTGCTGGACGAGGACGGGTCGGTGCTGGACGACATCATCGTGTGGTGGGTGGGTCGCGACGAGTTCCACGTCATGCCCAACGCGGCCAACACCGCCGGTGTCCGGGAGGCCATCGGCGGCGACGACATCACCGCTGCCCGGGCCGTCATCGCCGTCCAGGGCCCCGAGTCCCGGCGCTGGTTGGGCGACGTGTTCCCGGAGGCGGCCGAGGTCGGACGCTTCAAGGTGGCCGTGCTCCAGTGGCGGGATACGACGTGCGTCGTGGCCGGCACCGGCTACACCGGGGAGGCGGGGGTCGAGATCGCCGTCCCCGCCGCCGCCGCCCGCCGGCTCTGGGAGTCCCTGCTCGACGCCGGCATCCTGCCCGCCGGCCTCGGCGCCCGCGACACCCTGCGGTTGGAGGCCGGGCTGCCCCTCCACGGCCACGAGCTGGGCCGCGGCATCACCCCGGCCCAGGCCGGCCTGGACTGGGTCGTGGCCTGGGGTAAAGGGGGCTTCCGGGGCCGGGAGGCGCTGGAAGCGGAGCGCAAGCGGGGCGTCGAGCGCATCCTGCGCGGCCTGGAGGTCGACGGTCGGCAGCCGCCGCGGGCCGGGTACAAGGTCATGCTCGACGGCGCGGTGGTCGGTGAGGTCACCAGCGGGAACTTCTCGCCGACGCTGGGGCGGGGGATCGCCCTGGCCTTCCTGCCGCCACCGCTGCGGGCCGGGGCCTCGGTCAGCGTGGACGCCCGGGGCCAACGCATGCCAGCCAGGGTCGTCTACCCGCCGTTCGTGAACCGGCGCGGGCCGGCCTCCTAGGGGCCGGCCGTGCACTTCGTCCCCCATACCGACGCCGAGGTGGCGGCGATGCTGGCGTCGATGGGCCTGTCGACCCTCGACGACCTCTTCGCCGCCATCCCGCCCGCCCTGCGCCTGGCCGGCGGGCTGGACCTCGAGCCGGGCCTGTCCGAGCCCGACGTCGCCGTGCGGTTCGACACCTACGCCGCCGCCAACCGCCCGGCCGGCGCCGACCTGGTGTGCTTCGCCGGAGGGGGGGCCTACGACCACGACATCCCCTCGGTGGTGAACCGCCTGGCCTTCCGCTCGGAGTTCGTGACCGCCTACACGCCGTACCAGCCCGAGGTGGCCCAGGGCGTGCTCCAGGCCCTGTTCGAGTACCAGACGCTGGTATGCCGGCTGTTCGGCACCGACGTGGCCAACGCGTCGCTCTACGACGGGGCGTCGGGGTGCGTCGAGGCCCTGAACCTGGCCGTGGCCGCCACCGGCCGCCAGGAGGTCTGGATCTCCCGGGGCGTCCACCCGCAGTGGCGCCAGGTCGTGGCCACCATGGCCGTGGGCACCGGGCACGTGGTGGTCGACGTCGACCTGGCCGACGGGTGCACCTCGTGGCCGTCGGAGGGCCGGCCGGGGGCCATCCTGGTCCAGAGCCCGAACTATCTCGGGTGCCTGGAGGACGTGGGAGGGGCGGGGGAGTTGGCCCGCCGGCTGGGGGCCCTGCTGGTCGTCGCCGCCGACCCCGTCTCGGCCGGGCTGCTCACGTCGCCCGGCAGCCTGGGGGCCGACGTGGTGGTGGGGGAGGGACAGCCTTTCGGCGCGCCGCTGTCGTTCGGGGGGCCCTACCTGGGCCTGTTCGCCTGCCGCCAGGAGCACGTCCGGCGGCTCCCCGGCCGCCTGGTCGGCGAGACGCTGGACACCGCCGGCCGCCGGGCCTACGTGACCACGCTGCGCACCCGGGAGCAGGACATCCGGCGCGAGAAGGCCTCGTCGAACGTATGCACCAACCAGACGCTCATGGCGGTCGCCTTCCTCGTCCACCTGGCCTGGCTGGGCACCACCGGCCTGCGGGAGCTGGCCCTGCGCTGCGCCCGGGGCACCCGGTACTGCCGCGAGGCCCTGCTGGCCGTCGACGGCATCGAGGCCCTGGCCGGCGCCCCGGTCCTACGGGAGTTCGCGGTGCGCACGGGCGATGTGGACGCCGCCACCGTGGTCGACCGCATGGCCGAGGAGGGCTTCCTGGCCGGGATCGCCCTTGGGCAGGAGTACGGCGGGGGACTGCTGGTCTCCGTCACCGAGAAGCGCACCCGGGCCGAGATCGACGCCTACGTCGCCGCCCTGGAGAAGGTGGTCCGGTGACCGCCGGCAGTGGTCCCGCCGCAGGGGGCCGGGCCACCAGCGCGCCGCTCATGGGGCGGGACGAGGAGCCCACGCTCTTCGAGCTGTCGGCGCCCGGGCGGTGCGCGGCGACGTTCCGCACCACCGGGGTGCCGGAGTGGACGGCCGAGGACCTGATTCCTGCCGGGCAGCTGCGCGCGGACCCGACGCCGGTCGCCGAGGTCTCGGAACGGGATCTCGTCGCCCACATGACCCGGTTGAGCCACCGCCAGTTCTCCGTCGACCTGGGCGCCTACCCGCTCGGCTCGTGCACCATGAAGTACAACCCGAAGCTCTGTGACGACGCAGTGGCTCGGCCCGGACTGGCCGACGTCCACCCCTCGGCCCCGGCGTCGCTCACCCAGGGCTGGATGGCGCTGCTCGCCGACCTGGAGGACACCCTCTGCCGCATCACGGGCATGGCGGCGGCCACGCTCCAGCCGCCGGCGGGGGCGGCCGGTGAGCTGACCGGCCTGCTGCTGATGCGGGCCTTCCACGGCGCCGCCGGCGAGGATGCGCAGCGTCGGCGGATCCTCATCCCCGACTCGGCGCATGGGACCAACCCGGCGTCGGTGACCCTCGGTGGCTACGAGGTCACCCAGGTGCCCTCGGACGACCGGGGCTGCGTCGACCTCGACGCCCTGCGCGCCCGGCTCGACGACGACGTCGCCGGGATCATGCTCACCAATCCGAACACCCTCGGGCTGTTCGAGGAGGACATCGTCGCCATCGCCGGCGCCGTCCACGAGGTGGGAGGGCTGCTCTATTACGATGGCGCCAACCTCAACGCGATCCTCGGCGTCACCCGGCCCGGCGACATGGGCTTCGACATCGTCCACATGAACCTGCACAAGACCTTCGCCGTGCCCCACGGGGGTGGCGGCCCCGGCGCCGGCCCGGTGGCCGTCACCCAGCGCCTGGCCCCGTACCTGCCCGGACCGCGACCGGTCCTGCCGGCCGGCGGCGGCGCCTACGAGTGGATGACGCCGGAGCGGTCGATCGGGCGCGTCCACTCCTGGCACGGCAACGCCCTGGCCCTGGCCCGGGCCTGGGCCTACATCCTGGCCAACGGGGGCGACGGCCTGCACCGGGTGTCGGAGGCCGCCGTGCTCAACGCCAACTGGCTGCGGCACCGCCTGCGGGGCGTCTACGACATCCCGTACGACCGCCCGTCGATGCACGAGTTCGTGGCCTCGGCCACCAACCTCAAGCGGTCGAACGGCCTGCG
>JALYYN010000453.1 GCA_030946525.1 Actinomycetota bacterium
GTCGATGTGGAGGCGCAGGAAGTGCTTGAGGTCCTGGTGGTGCAGGGGCGCGTAGCCCTCGTTGCCGTGGAAGCCCAGGCAGTTCGTGGCCCAGAGGTACCCCGACATCCCGACCGTCCCGCCGATGCCGCCCAGCACGGCGACCAGTCCCAGGAAGACCAGCAGGGACGCCACGCCGTGCAAGCCCTCGGCACCGGACAGGCGGGAGGCGACGATCATCACCCCGGCCACGCTGGCCAGCTGCAACGTCGAGTGGACGAGGCCGAGCAGGAAGCGGCCGAGGCCGCTGGCATCGTGGGCGAAGCGGACCATGGCGGCCAGGGAGACGACCATGAGGAGGATGAGCAGGAACGCGGTCGGGCTGTCCCACAAGGCCCGGCGCAGGTCGCCGAGGCCGAGGTTCAGGTGCCGGGAGCCGAGGTGGAGGCTGAGCATGAACGCCAGGAGCACCTGCACCGTCCCGAACAGCGTGGCCAGGGGCAGGTTGTACGGGGTGAGCAGCCAGATCCGCTTGCGCAGGCCCTTGGAGACCGCCGCCGACGGGTAGGTGGCGGCCCGGCGGTAGGCGGGCGATCCCGGCCCGCCGGGGAGATCCATGCGGGCGGGAAGGTTGTGGGTGGGATGGAGGAACGCCCCGCCGCCTCCCGAGGTGATGTGCTGGCGGGCGCCCTCCTCCTCGACGTAGCGGGAGTAGTAGTGCTTCCCGCTCTTCAGGTAGAGCAGGAGCCGGGCCCCGCTCGGCTCGATCACCTCGCGTTCGAGGTACTCCACGTCCCGATCGGAGTGGATCTCCGCCTGCTTGCGCCCGCTCTCGACCTCCTTGGCCATGCACAGGATGATCCGGTCGCCCGGCCTCACCCGGTCGGCGGCGACATCGGCGAAGTACTGCAGCTGGGTCTCGTCGATGTACGCCCCGAACTGGATGTCCACCCCCCACAGCCACCAGCGGTTGGGCAGCTCGACGGCGAAGTAGCTGCGGCGCTGACGGGTCTTCCAGCCGCCGATCGAGCGGCCGCGGCAGAAGATGCTGGTGAAGTTGACCAGCCCGTCGTACCAGTCGTGGCTCCCGGGGATGGCGAACAGCTCGGGTGCGTCCCCGGCGGCGGAGGGGAGCGCGGAGCGGTACGGCCCCAGCATCCGGTTCTCGTACTCGGCCGCCTTGGGGACCGGGTACACCGCGTCGCCGCCCATGACGAGGATCCGGCCCCGCTCGGTGGAATGCTGGGCGCCGTCGCAGTCCAGATCGAGGTTCTCCGCGGCCAGCAGTGCGGCGACGGTGTAGGTCGAGTTCCACCCGTCGCCGAGGTCGGCCACGTAGTCGAACCACAGCTCGGACGCGCCGGAGCGGTCGGGCACCTCGGCCGGGACCAGGGCCTGCAGCTCCCGGTTGTCGGCGTAGGCGCTGAAGATGCCGGACAGGAGGACACGCACGGTGGTGTCGACGAGCTGGTGCGGGTCGAGCCAGCGCACCATCGGCCGGCGGACGAACCCGGTCCCGGCCTCGGTGGACGGGCGGGGGGGCGGGGAAGGGCATCCGTGCTCCGGGCTCCCATGCGTCTCGGCCATGGGAGGCATCTTGCCGCGCGCCGGCGTCAGTCCGCCTCGCCGGCCTCCAGCTCGTCGAGGAACCGGTCGGCGTCCTCGGCGCTGCGCCCCTCGGCCAGCAGGCGGGCGTGGAGGAACGCCCGCAGCTCCTCGGCCGGCGGCTCCCGATCGCCGAACCGCTCCTCGATGGCCTTCATCACCTCGGTGAGCTCCTGCTCGTAGGCCTCCATGTCGATGGCATCGCCGCCGTGCTCGTGACCCTCGTGGTCCTCGTGGTCGTGGCCCTCGTGATCGTGCTCGTCGTGGTCGCGCTCGTCGGTGGCGTCGATCGAGGCCCGGCCGAGCAGGCGCCCGTCGGAGGTGGTGACCAGCCGGTCGCCGCCGTCCGCCTCGGCCACGGAGGCGACGGTCACGCTGGGGCGAACGGTGCTGGGGACGGGCTGGAAGACCTCCAGCAAGGCGATCCCGGCCTCGTGGCCGTCCAAGGTGTCCCTGTCGACCTCGCCGACCGCCAGCCCGCCGGCGTGGACCAGCACGACCACATCGGCCCCCGAGCCGTCCATCACGGCCCGGGCGTCGCCCACGGTGAGGGTGACGTCACACGTGGCGGCGGCGGCGACCCGGCTGCCCAGGAAGGGCCCGTCGTCGCCCTCGACGGGCAGGCCGTAGGCCATCCAGTCGGCCTTGCCGTCGACGTAGTCGTAGACCTCGGTGAAGCCGTAGAGGTCGAGCAGGCACGCTGCTCGGGGACTGAGGTCTCAGAGGGTGTCGAAGCAGTAGACGACCACCGGGCGGTCGCGGTCGAGCTCCCCGGCCCGCTCACGGGTGAGCTGCCAGGCCGGGATGTGGACGGCGCCGGGCAGGTGGGCGAGGCGGTACTGCCGGGCCTCGAGGACCTCGACCACCTGGGCGCCCTCCTCGACCAACCGGCGCACCTGATCCCTGCTGACACTCTCGAACATGCCGTCCTCCTGTGGACCTCGACATCGCACCAGCCCACTTCCTACCCCTGTCGGAGCTCCGGCGTGCGCCGGGGAGGCCGCGCTATGCGGATCGGGCCACCCGGGCCGCCGACGGGGCCGGAGCCGCCGGGGCGTCGAGGACGGCCGCCGGCTCCGGCAACGCCGGGCGTCGACTGCGGCCCGCCGGCTGGACGATCTGGTCGACGACGCCGTACGCGACCGCGGCCTGGCCCCGCAGGATGTAGTCGCGGTCGATGTCGGCGGTGATGCGCTCGGCGGTCTGGCCGGTGCAGTCGGCCAGGATGCCGACCATCAGCCGTCGCATCTCCACCATCTCGCGCACCGCGATCTCCATGTCGGTCGACTGGCCCTGGGCGCCGCCGTGGGGCTGGTGGAGCAGGACCCGTCCGTTGGCCAGCAGGTGGCGCTTGCCGGGCGCACCAGCGGCCAGGAGCACGGCGGCCGCTGACGCGGCCTGGCCGACGCAGTAGGTCGCCACGTCGCACTCCAGGTGCTGCATGGTGTCGTGGATGGCGAACAGGGCGGTCATGTCGCCGCCTGGTGAGTTGATGTAGAGCGAGATGTCCTTGTCGGGGTCGTCGGACTGGAGGTGCAACAGCTGGGCCACCACCAGGTTGGCCACCGAGTCCTCGATCGCCGTCCCGAGGAACACGACCCGTTCGGCGAGCAGGCGGGAGTAGATGTCGAAGGCCCGCTCGCCCCTCGACGTCTGTTCGATCACGGTCGGGACCAGCAGGCTCATCCGAGTTCTCCTTGTGCAAGTGGTTGTTTGCACACCGTACCGTGTGCAAGGCTCTGTTTGCACAACGCGGACCGAGGAAAGGTGGCAGCCATGCACGAGACGCGGATCACCCGGACGGTGGAGCTCGACGCCTCGGCGGCAGACGTGTGGCGGGCGCTGACCGAGCCGGCGCTGTTGGGGGAGTGGCTCGACTCGGCGGTGGAGCTCGACGTGCGGCCCGGTGGCGACGGCGTGCTGGTGGAGGCCGACGGAGCCGTGCGCCGGGCCCACGTCGTCGAGGTCGAACCAGATCGCCGGCTGGCCCTGCGGTGGTGGCCGGAGGACGGCAGCGGCCCGGCGTCGACGGTGGAGCTCGACCTGGAGGCGACGCCGGACGGGACCCGGGTGGTGGTCACCGAGACGCTGGTGCCGCCCGCGTCGGGCTTGGCGACGGCGTCGGCCTCGGCGGCCGCCGGGGCCCACGGCCGGTGGGGCGTGCGACTCCTGCTCCTCGGCTGCTGCCTGGTGCGGTCGCCCGTCGCTTGCAGGTGAGGCCCTGCCGGTGACCGGCGACGCCCTCGACGCCGTCTTCTCGGCCCTCTCCGACCCCACCCGCCGGGGCCTCGTCGCCCGGCTAATCCGTGAGGGCCCCCACACCGCCACCGACCTGGCCCGGACACTGCCCATGACCCGCCAGGCCGTCGTCCACCACCTGCAGGCCCTGGGCGACGCCGGCCTGGTCGACGCCGCCCGCCTCGGTCGCGAGGTCCGGTACCGGGCCACACCGGAGCCACTGGCCGATGCCGTGGCGTGGATGCTCGACACCGGCGTGCGCTGGGATCGGCGGCTGCAGCGGTTGCGCACCCAGGTGGAGGAGCGGACGGCGACGCCCGGTTAGGTCCGCCGCGCCGCCGGGTAGGGCCGCCAGGGCCATGCCCACCGAGATCGACCGTCACGAGGTGCGACGCCTGGTCGCGGCCGGGGCCCAGTTGGTCGACGTGATGCCCAAGGCGGAGTGGGAGGATTCCCACATCAGCGGGGCCGTCCACGTCCCGCTGAAGAAGCTGGACGAGCTGGCGCCCGCGCATCTCGACACCGCCCGGGCGGTGATCGTCTACTGCTACGACTCCCTCTGAGACATGAGCCCGCGAGCCGCGTGGCGGCTCGAGAGCCTAGGGTTCGGCGAGGTCTACGACTACGTCGGATCGAAGATGGAGTGGATCGGTGACGGGCTGCCGTTCGAGGGCACCCTGGCCGACCAGCCCCGCCTGTCCACCGTCGCCGACCCGGCGGTGCCGACCTGCGAGCTGGACGAGACGGTGGCCGACGTGCGGCGACGGCTCGGCGCATGGGACATCGCGTTGGCCGTCAGGGGACCCGGGCGCGTGGTGGTGGGCCTGGTGCGGGCCGAGGCGCTGGGACTCGAGGACGGCCGCACGGTCGCCGACGTCATGCAGGAGGGCCCGAGCACCTACCGGCCGCACGTGAGCGCGGCGGAGATGTCGGGGAACCTGAAGGGCAGCCCGGCGCCGTTCGTCGTGGTCACGACCATCTCCGGGCGGCTCGTCGGCGTGGCCCGGCCCGACGCCATCCACGCCGCGGCGCGCGAGGGGTGACCGAGGCCGGGGGCCCGCTCCTCGAGCTGGGCTACTGGCTGTCGTCCGAGGAGCACGGCCCCAAGGCGCTGGTTCGCAACGCGGCCGCCGCCGAGGCCGC
>JALYYN010000523.1 GCA_030946525.1 Actinomycetota bacterium
TGAGCCTCGCCAGCGGGGTTCCGTCACGCAACGAAACTCCGAGTGCTGCCACCTGCTCGGGACCCGACTGCGACAACAGCCTGCCTGAACGAGCCACCGGGCGGCCGGCTCGGTTCTGCTCGGGAGCGTGCCGGATGCGCCTGCATCGCCAGCAACGGCGCGGGACGACCCAGCCCGTCACCGTCGAGGTCGACATGGGCTCGGCCAGCTCTCGAGGGCGCCTACCCGAGCGGTCCTGGCTCGTTCGGCTGCGCCGTGACGACCGCACCGTGATCGTGGCCATCGGCCTTCCCCGCGCCGGTGCCGACCGCCTCGCCGAACAGATCACCGACCTCCTGGACCGCGATCCTTGACAACTTACGACCGTGGGATGTCTAGGCGCTGGCGGCGGCCTCGGACTCGGCCATGCGGTCCAGCCAGCGGTGCGGGTTGCGGATCTCCGCCAGATCGGGCAGGTACTCGGGTCCCCGCCACAGCAGGTCGATCCCCTCCCCGCCCGCCTCCTCGAGGGCGGCGAGGAACTTCTCGCCCTCCTCGTACTGGCGGAGCTTGGCCTCCAGGCCCAGGAGCTTCTGGAGGACCCGCGCCGGGCCCTTGGCGTGGCGGCGGTCGTGGAGCACGCTGCCGAAGCGGCCGGCGCTGGGCACCCGGTCGGTGGCGGCCCGGTCCATGATCAGGTCGCCGTGGCCCTCGAGCACGCTCATCAGCCCGCCCATGCGCCGCAACACGGCCTGCTGGGCGGGACTGGCCAACACGGTGACGAGGCCGCCCTCGTCGAGGGGGTTCTCGCCGGCCCGGGCCGAGGCCACCGCCCGCTTGATCGAGTCGAGCATGCGCCTGGGGTCGGGATCGAACGAGGACAGGCTGTCGTCGACGAGGGAGAGGAAGTAGGGCCGTAGCCAGGGCACGCCGGTGAACTGCACGCGGTGGGTGACCTCGTGGAGGGCCAGCCACAGGCGGAACTCCCGGGGCGGGAAGCCGTAGCGCTTCTCCAGGGCCAGCACGTTGGGACCCACGTAGTAGACGAGATCCTGGTCGTCGGCGTTCTCGTTCTCGACGATCAGCATGTCGTACTGGCCGAGGACGCGGGTCGACATCCAGCCGAGCAGGGCGCCCACCTCGGCCCCGGCGACCTGGCGGCCGACGGGCGCGACGCGCGTCGATCCCATCTTCTCGCCCAACCGGTCGGTGAGGGGGCGCAGCAGACGCTGGAAGGAGGCCAGGTTGGCCCGGATCCAGCCGGCCCGGTCGGTGACCCGGGCGCGAGCGGGGCCGGCGAGGGACTTCAGCCCGGTCTCGGCCTCGACCAGGGCCTCGGCCTCGGCGGTGAACTGCCGGAAGTCCGGCTCGAGGGAGGCGTAGTGGTAGGAGTCGGCCAGGGGCTCCCGGCCCGCCACCCGGATGGCGACGCGTTCGGCGGTGTCCCAGGCGATGGGCTCGGTCATGGGTGCGAGGCCCCTCTCAGGTCAGTTCTTGGGGTACTTGGCACCCTGGACTTTGAACACGTACTGCAGGATCACCGAGAGCAGCCCGAGCACCGCCAGCAGCACCATCAGCGGTGCGATCCAGTAGGTCCAGGGCTTGGCGGTGGCGAGAAGCAAGTCCATCCGGCGATGGTACCGGTCCGCCGGACCGCATCGCCGCCAGCGGTCGGCCGGGGCCCGGCGTGGGGGATTACGCGATCTTTTTTCCGCGCACCCGCGGCACGACCATCGGGGCGTGCCGGGAGCAGTAGGCGCCGTCGTTGTAGATGGACAGGATGGTGGCGCATCCGGTCTGGCGGCACGACCGCCCGGCCTTGTACGCCTTCGACGGCCGGTCGTTGCCGGAGATCGGATGAGCTGCGACAGATCCTTCGGACATAGTCAGCCCAACCGGGCCGGGATGGCCGCTATTCCGCGCCGCTCTCGACCTTCCTGAGGGCCTCGGCGACCCGTCGCACCAGGGCGTCGGGAACCCGCTCGCGGCACTTCTCGCGCACGACGATCCGCAGTTCGGCCTCGAAGTCGTAGGCGTCGAAGCAGGGCGGGCACGAGTCGAGGTGCCGCTGGATCAGGACCCTTCGTTCGTCGGTGAGCTCTCCGTCGAGGTAGTGGTACAGCAACTCCACTGCCTCTATGCAGTGCTCATCCATGGGTCCCCTCACGCTCGGCTACAAGTCCACGTTGCCGTCCGAATTCGTACAACCGCTTCTGGAGCGCTCTTCTTCCGCGATGCAGGCGACTCATGACCGTTCCGATGGGGACGTCGAGGATGGCGGCGATCTCCTTGTAGGAGAATCCTTCCACGTCGCCGAGCAGTACGGCCATCCTGAACTGCTCGGGCAGGGCCTCGATGGCCTCCTTGACCTCCGTCTCGGTGAAGTGGTCGAGCACCTCGTCCTCGGCGCTGCGCGCAGCCCTCGCCCCTTCCAGTCCGCCCAGGCGTCGGTACAGGTAGAAGTTCTCCAGGTCGTCGATGTCGGACTCCTCCGGCCGCCGCTTCTTGGCCCGGTAGGTGTTGATGTAGGTGTTGGTCAGGATTCGGTACAGCCACGCCTTGAGGTTCGTCCCCTCGCTGAAACTGTTGAAGGCCCGGTACGCCTTCAGGTACGTCTCCTGGACGAGATCCTCGGCATCAGCGGGGTTCCGGGTCATGCGCAGCGCCGCGGTGTACAGCGAGGGCATGAACTCCATTGCCAGCTCGCTGAACTTCGCCTGGTCGGCCACGTCCCGACGCTACTCCCGGCCGGTTCGGGGCGACGATCCCTGGGGTAGGTAGGCACCATGAGCAACGAAGGAAACCAGGACCCCGCAGGCGAGAGCGACCACCCGCAGCACCGGGCCGGGCCGGGTGAAGGCGTACGCGCCCCGATGGCCACCGAGACCGGCGTGTCGGAGATCTCGATCTTCGACGGCGCCGGCAACGAGACGGTCGTCCGCACCACCACCGACGCTGAAGGCAACCGGGCCCAGGGCACGGGTGCGACGTCCGAAGAGGCGGCGGAGGACGCCGAGCGCCTCCTCAAGGACGGCGGCGGCATCGGCGAGGGCTTCGGCCCCGTCCACCACTAG
>JALYYN010000462.1 GCA_030946525.1 Actinomycetota bacterium
GCGGCGGTGAGCACCGCGTCGCAGCCCGACTGGTACATGGGGTGGGTCGAGGGGGCGCTGCGCCTGGCGCCCCTGCGCCTCCACCTGTTCGGGTACACCATCTCGGAGCTGTTCTGGCCGGCTGTGCTCCTTCCCCGGGGTCACGTTCGGGCTGCTCTACCCGGCCCGGCCCGCCGGACCACGCCTTATACGACGGGGGGCCCTTCTCGCCGACGCCGGACGACCAGCCAGGACGCTCCGGCCACGGCGAGCAGGACCACCAGCCCCAGCACGATCCACAGGGCCGTACGCGAGGCACCGCCGGCGCGGGGAGGCGTGGCCGTCGGGGGTACCGACGTCGGCACCACCGTTGTCGTCGTGGTGACCGCCGTGGTCGTCGTGGTCACCGCCGTTGTCGTTACCGCGGTCGTGGTGGGCGGGGTGGTCGACACCGGGCGGGTCACTTGGAGCGCGGCCGAGACACCGACGTTGCCGCCCCCGCAGCGGACGCCCACGCTGTACGCCCCCGGCGCAGTTCCCGAAGGAATGGTGTAGCCGACGCTGAAGTGGCCGGTGGCGTCTCTTGTGGCCTGCGGCCCGAAGCCGCTGGGGGGGAAGAGCGCCGCCGTGGACGTGAGCTCCACCGCGTCGACCGACGGGCACGCCTTGGCGCCCGTCACCGGCACGGTGCCCGACACGGTCACACGATCGCCCGCCGCCGCCGATGCCGGGGACACGGCGACGCCCGGCGTGACGGTGGAGGGCGCCGTCACCCGGAGGGTCGCGGTGACGCCCACGTTGCCCCCGGCACAGCGGATGCCGATGTCGTAGGAACCCACTGGTGTCGAGGCGGGAACGGTGTACGCCACGCTGAACCCGCCACTGGAGTCCCGGGCGGCCTGGGGCCCGAAACCGGCGGGCGGGAAGAGGGCGGCCGTCGACGTGAGCTGTGCGGCGGCGCCGGAGGCGCAGGACGCGGCGCCGGCGACCGGGACGTTCCCCGACACGGTGACCGTACCGCCCTGGGCCACGGACGAGGGGGACACCGAGATGGTCGAGGCAGCCGAGGCGGGCGGCGCCAAGGCGACCAGGGTGGCGATCGCCATCGCCATCGCTCCCGCGAGCCGGCCGGCTGTGCGTCGAAGCCCTGTGGCGCGACCCATCCCTACCTCCTGAGCCGAGGACGGGCAACGTGTGTCTCGCCCGTAACCTCTGTCTACCAGCCGCGGCGATCCGGGGGTTCACTGTGCATGCCCGGCCGGCATCCGGTGCGGGCCTTGAGGCGCCGTACCGCCGCCCTCGCAACCGTCGGGCTCACCACGGACGCGCGGGTCATCGTCGAGAAGCCCTTCGGGCGCGATCTCGCTTCGGCCCAGGAGCTGAACCGAGTCCTACGGTCGGCGTTCCCAGAGTCGTCGATCTTCCGCATCGATCACGTCCTCGGCAAGGAAGAGATCATGAACCTCCTCTACCTTCGGTTCGCCAACTCCTTCCTCGAACCGATCTGGAACCGGAACTACATCTCGGCCTGCAGATCACCCTGGCCGACAGTTCGGCGTGCAGGGTCGTGGTGCGGTCTACGAGACCGCCGGCTGCCTGCGCGACGTCGTCGAGAACCACCTCTCCAGGTCGATTCAGCGGTTCCCAACGGCTTGGGCGACGAGGGCTGGGACCATGCGCCAGGGCCGACCGATCACCGGCACAGGTCGGACGGTGAACGACTTCTCTCCGACATCTGGCGGAAACATCACGGATCGGGAGCCAGGCAGGGTTCGAGGTAGACGAAGCGGGCTTCGGGGAGGGCATCGCCGAGCTGCCGCTTGGCCCGGTCGAGGGTGGCCATCACTTCAGACGTCGACATCTGCCGGGCGACCACGACCGTTGCACCGACAAGGAGCGTCTCGGGACCAAGCTGTTCGGTCCGCAGGCTTTCGACGCCGACGACCCCGGGGCAGGTGCTGATCGATCTGACGATCAGGGCGAGCGTTTCCTCCGAGGCAGACTCACCGACCAGCATCCCCTTCATCTCGCGTCCGAGCACCAGGGCGACGCCGGCGAGGAGCATCCCGATCACCACACTGCCGACCGCGTCCCATTCCGGCCGGCCGGTCGTTCTGGCCAGGACGACGCCGGCCAGTGCGACAGAGAGCCCGATGAGCGCCGCGAAGTCCTCGAGCAGCACGACGGGAAGCTCGGGTTGCTTCGCCTCGGCCACAAACCGGGGCCACGTCCGGTCCGCCCTGACCTCGTTCGACCGGCGTACGGCGTTGGCCAAGGAGATCGCCTCGAGGGCCATGCTGACGACCAGCACGGCGACCGCCCAGCCCAGGCTTTCCACCTGATGGGGATGGCGAAGCTTGTCGACGCCCTCCAGCAGCGAGGCCACGCCCCCGACACTGAACAACACCACCGACACCACGAAGGCCCAGAAGTACCGAAGCCGTGTATAGCCGAACGGATGACCCCGATCGGCCTCTCGGCGGGCGCGGTGGTTCCCCAGCAAGAGGAGCGCCTCGTTGCAGGTGTCGGCCACGGAATGGACCGTCTCCGCCAGCAGGGAGGCTGAACCGGTCACCGCGAAGGCAGCCAGCTTGGCGACCGCAATGACCGCGTTCGACCCGAGGGCGACGAGCGCCGTCTGCGCACCGGTCGAGCGTCGGTCCTCGTCGTCGGCGCCATCCATCGCCTTCACCTGCTACCCGGTTGCCCTCGTCCGGAAAAGCCGGGACACGACCGCTCGACTGCACGCACAGGGATCAGTGGCGAGGCCGATCCGGGCGCCGTCGCCCCAATCGGGAGCGGAGCCAGCCGGACTGGGGCGCCTCCCTTTCCTCCGCCATCTCGCTCATCTGGAGGACGTCGAGGCGGGTGCACATGCCGATCATCGCCCCGTCCTCC
>JALYYN010000566.1 GCA_030946525.1 Actinomycetota bacterium
GGCGTACCGAAATGCTCGTCGCTGCAGTCGTGCTGGCGCTGGTCGGCAAGATCCTGTTCCTCGCCCTGGTCGGCGTGATCGCCATCATCGCGGTGATCGTCTGGGCGGTCAGCAAGGTCCTGGGTCGGTGACGAGGTAGCGCCGGGGTCAACCCGGGTCCTCCTCCGCAGTTGGTCCCTGGCGGGCCCCTGGGTCGACGGGGGCGGTCGCGCCGCCGGACCGGACGAGCAGCAGCGCGGCGGCGACGGCCACCGCCAGGTTGAGGATCGCCACCCCCGGCCGGACGCCGATACGGGTCAACGCGCCAAGGGCGATCAGGCCCTCGATGGTGAGCCCGACGGGGCGGGCCCACGTGAGCGCCCGCACGACCCCGAAGGCGACCGCCACCAACCCGCCGGCGACCACCAGGGTGAACAGCCCGGCGCCGCCCAGGCCCCGCCGCGGATGGCGGCCGGCGGCGGCGACCAGCGCCAGGCCGACCACGCCGCCCAGGAACGCCTGGACGCCCAGAACGGCTGCGGTGGGAACGCGTGTCCGGGTCACGACTCCTCGCTACGCGTCGAGGCGGCCCGCGTCAAGGCCGGGACCCGGAGCTGAGCCATGCCGATCAGGCCCGGTGATGGAAGCGGACCGGCAGGTTGTCCAGCACCGCGGTGGCGAGGACCTTGGAGCCCTCGCCGTCGAGCACGACGAGGGCGAAACCTCCCGGGCCCGGCGGATCGGCGGCGAGCACGTCGCCGGGCGCGAACGCTGCCCGGAAGGCGATGGCGCACACATCGCGCCCCGCGCCGTGCGCGAGCTGCGGCACCTTCCCGGACAGCTGTGAGGTGGCGACCTTGCGCACGCCGACCAGCGTGCCCTTGCGCTGCACGCTCGCCTCCGCCGCCGGAAGGGCCCGGAAACAGCTGGCCGACGCGGTGTTGAGCCCGTTGCGGGGGCTGGCGCACGCCACCAGGCTGAGCAGGGCGGCCGACGCTGCGACCAGTCGTCTCATGGCTGCGCTCCCCGGACCGCGGTGCTGGCCCCCTGATGGCCGAGCCGCTGATGATTGGTGACCTGCAACAGCACCCAGCTCCCCCAGCCGAGCGGGAGCAGCGACCAGAAGCTGATGATGCGGTAGAGGAGGACGGCGGCCACCGTCGAGTCCCGCACGCCGCCGTAGTACACGAGGGCGATACTGAGGCTTCCCTCGACCACGCCCAGCCCACCCGGCGTGATGGGCAGGTTGGCGGCCAGCTGGCCGGTGCCGTAGGCCAGCAGGAGCCCGCGCCAGGGCACCGAGGCGTGGACGGCGACGAACGCCGCGGCCAGGCACGCGCAGTCGAAGCTCCAGTTGGCCACCGCGCAGCCGAAGGCCTGGGCCCAGTCACGACGGCTGGGATGGACGGCACGCAGACGGTCGAAGGCCCGTTCCACCATGTCGGTGGCGTCACCCCGGGGGCGGCGAACGGCCCACTGGCTGCGCTCGACCAGCCACACGCAGATGTCCGGGCCGCGGCCCTTGCGCACGCTCCGGCGGATCGCCAGGCCGATGAGGACCACCAGCGACGCCATGACCAGGACGGCCACCGCGACGTCGGTCGCCGAGGTCTGGCCGTGGGCGGCGACCAGGCCGACGAGGAACAGCGTGGCCAGGCCGGCGTCGGAGATCAGGGCCACCGCCACCAGCGTCCAGCCGGCGCGGACGGTATCCGCGCCCCGCCGACGGAGCTGGCGGAACGCGAAGACACCCGACCACGCCGCCCCGCCGGGGAGGGAGTTCTGGATGGCGTTGCCGGCGAGGGTGATCCCGGTCAGTGGGGTCAGGTTGATCGGCACGCCGCTGGCCGCGAGCAGCCGATGCTGGAGGGCGACGTAGGAGGCGAGCGAGCCGACCTCGGCGACGACGGCCAGGAACAGCCAGGACACCCGGAGGTGCTGCAGCGCCGACGCTGCGCCGGCCAGCTCGCTGCGTCGCCCGGCGAGCAGCGGGCCGGCCACGGCCAGCGCGATCGTCACCGGGACCGCCCGCAGCGCCCACCAGCGCCAGGATCGCCGGGTCCGGCCGGCGGGCGGATCGGTGACGGTCAGCGGAGGACCGGCCGGCGCACCGCTCACGGCCGACCCGGGATCGGGCAGCTCGGCGGACACGGCGTCATCGGTGCCTGTGTTAGCCGAGAACGCGCCCTGTGCACCGCCGGGGGGCACCTGCCGCCCCCGTTGTTCGGTAGGATACGAACATGCAGGACAGCTCCGCGACCGTCGATGGGAAGACAGGCGTCAACGAGGCGATCGACGACGGGCCACCCGCCGAGCTGGAGCTGACCGACGTGCTCCACGCCCTGAGCGATCCGGTCCGCCTCGACCTGGTGCGCCAGCTGGCCGCCTCGGGCGTCGAGCGCAGCTGCGGGAGCTTCGACCTGCCGATCGCCAAGTCGACCGCCACCCACCACTTCCGGGTCCTCCGGCTCGCCGGCGTCGTCAGCGCCCGCGTCGAGGGCACGAGGAAGTTCCACCAGCTCCGCCGGGCCGAGCTCGATGCCCGCTTCCCCGGGTTGCTCGACTCGGTCATCGCCAACGCCCCGACGATGCGGAGATAGGGCGCGTCGAAAATCGGTTGTGCGATGGTAATCGAACAAGTAATGTTCGAAAGGTGACGAACAAGCAACCATCCTCGCACACCATGTCGCTCGTCCCGCCCAGCCGCACGGACCGGCGCCGGTGGTGGGCCCTGGCGTGCCTCTGCCTCAGCCTGATCCTCATCACCCTCGACAACACGGTCCTCAACGTCGCCCTGCCGACGTTGTCCCGCGACCTCCATGCGTCGTCGTCGCAGCTCCAGTGGATCGTCGACAGCTACCAGTTGGTCTTCGCCGGCCTCCTTTTCAGCGCCGGCTCGCTCGCCGACCGCTACGGCCGGAAGGGAATGCTCACCGCTGGGCTGGTCGTGTTCGGGCTGGGCACGGTCGCCTCGGCCTTCGCCGGCAATGCCGATGCGCTGATCGGCACCCGGGCGTTCATGGGCATCGGTGGGGCGATGATCATGCCCTCGACCCTGTCCATCCTCGGCACCGTGTTCCCCGATGCCGCCGAGCGGGCCCGGGCCATCGCCATCTGGGCGGCGATGTCGGCGGTGGGCATCGCCCTGGGCCCGGTGCTCGGCGGCATCCTCCTTGCCCACTTCGGCTGGGGCTCGATCTTCATGGTCAACGTGCCCGTGGTCCTCCTGGCCCTGGTCGGCGGTCACTTCGTCGTCCCCACGTCGAGGGATCCGTCGCCGGGACGTATGGATCCGCTCGGGTCCCTCCTCTCGATCGTCGGCCTGGGCGGTCTGGTCTTCGCGGTGATCGAGGGGCCGGACACCGGCTGGGCCAGCGCCACCGTGGTCGGCGCCGCGGCGGTCGGGCTGGTGGCGGTCGCCGCCTTCGTCGCCTGGGAGCGCGCCTGCGACCACCCCATGCTCGACCTGGCACTGTTCCGCCACCGGGGCTTCAGCATCGGCTCGCTGACGCTCATGCTGGGGTACTTCGGCGCACTCGGCACCTACTTCCTGTACACCCAGCACCTCCAGTTCGTCCTGGGGTACAGCGCCCTGCGGGCCGGGGTGTACTCGGTGCCGTTCGCCGTCGCCCTCGTCGCCTTCTCGTTGCAGACCCCGGGCCTGATCAGGCGCCTGGGCACGGCCAGGGTCGCCGGCATCGGGCTGACCGTGCTGGCTGCCGGCGTGGCCATCCGTGCGTTCTCCACCGCGGGTACGGGCTATCCCCTCCTGCTCGTCTCACTGGTCGTCACCGGCATCGGCGTGGGCCTGACCATCGCCCCGTCGACTGGCGCCATCATGAGCTCTCTTCCTCCCGAGAAGGCGGGCGTGGGATCGGCGATCAACGACGCCGCCCGCCAGGTCGGTGCCGCGGCCGGCGTCGCCGTGCTCGGCAGCGTGTGGGCGTCGTCGTACCGGGGCGGCCTCACCCGGGCCACCGTGGGCGCCGGGGTCCCGCAGCAGGCGCTGGTGGCGAGTCGCGTGTCCATCGGTGCCGTGGCCCAGTCGGCCCGGGGCCTGCCTCGATCGGTCGGAGGCGAACTGCTGTCGGCCGCCCGAGCCGCGTTCGTCCACGGCTCGAACGTCGCCAACGTGGTCGGGGCGATCGTCGTGCTGGCGGCAGCGGCGCTCGCCTTCCGCTACATGCCCGGGGTGGTTCGTCCGGCACATCCGTGGTCGATCTGGGCGAGGCGGACGTCGACGAGTGGGCGGGAGCCGAGACCACCGTGGCATGAGGACGGCGGGATCCGTCGTCGTGGCGATCGTCAGCGCCGGTCGGAGTCCACGACCGGCGATGCCTTGACGTCGACCCGGGTGACCATCAGGTAGGCGACCATCGCCACGATCAGGGTGCCGAACACCAGGGCGATTACGCCGCCGCCCACCCCGACGCCGCTCGATGCCTTGGGTTTGCCCAGGCCATCGGCGATCGAGGCCCCGAGCGGCCGGGTGATCACGTAGGCCAACCAGAACGAGACGACCACGTTCCACCGCAGCCACCGGTACCCGCCCGCCGGCAGAGCGATGATCAGGGCGAAGAGGACGGCGGACGGGAAATAGCCGAGGTGCAGGGTGTAGGCGGTGAAGTCGCCGAGGGCGGTGCCCATGGCAAAGGTGGCGACGACCGTGGCCCAGTAGAACGCCTCCCGGCGAGGGGTGTCGATGCTGTGGATCGACAGGGTCGTCTCGGTGCGCTGCCAGGCGACGAACACGGCGATCAGGACGACGGCGTAGATGACCGTGGTCTCGGTGTGTACGACACACCGAGGCCGATGTGGAGGACGTCGGCGGCCATGGTCCCGAAGGTCCGACCATGACCACCGCGAACCAGTACGTCCACGTCACGTACCACCCCGTCCTGAACTGGAGGAACAGGGCGACCACGAAGCCGGCGAAGCCCAGCAGGACGGCGAGCCCCAGTTCGGCGGCAGGCGCCGGCGTGAGCCCGGAATAGGGTCGAGAGCCGAGCGGTTACGATATATCGCAACACACCCGACAACGAGGAGATGAGAGCATGCACAACCATGACCACCGCCCGCCGTGGGCCGACGCCATGACCGACCAGCCGCCCTTCCGGGGCCGCCGGGGCCAGGGGTCCCACTTCGGTGGGCCGGGCGGG
>JALYYN010000582.1 GCA_030946525.1 Actinomycetota bacterium
AACACGCTGGTGACGACCGTGGGTCTGTCCGCGAAGGGGGCAGGGCTCCTCATCTACTTTCGCAAGCCTCTGACCAGCCACTATGCGCTGACCTGCGTCGATGGCCCGCTGTGTAAGGAGGTCTGGAATCGGACGTTGTCGCCTAAAAGGCCGAGCACTGCCCGGACTTCGACCCCGCGGTGTTGGGCTGACCGGCGTTACACGGCTGAGGCGACGCTGATCTTCTTGAGCGCCTCTCGCTTGGAGAGCGCGGACAGCACCTTGGCGCCGTCCGTGGCCGTGAAAAAGTCCTCGCGTATGGCCAGCTGAGGTCCCCGCTGGTCGGCCTCTCTGCCCTACCCGGACATCCGACCGCTGACCGGGAGGAGGGGGCGCGCATTAGGGAGGACCACCACGGCGGCAGATCCACTCTCAGCCGCGAGTCCGGGCAACGGCATCGGAGATGCCGCCGGCACCTGACGGCCGTTGGCCGTCGTGCATGTGGGGAAAGCGGTGCCATAGGTGTTGCCCGACCACGTATTGCTGTCGCAGGGAGGCCTTCCTGGCGCCACCACGAACATGACCTCGAAAGGGGGGGGCGGCGGTGGAAGGCTCTTCGGCACCATGTTGACGGCGGTGTTGTCGAGCAGATCGAAGCGAGGGCCATACGGCCCGCCGAACGGGGCGAAGAAGCAGGTGGGGGCAGCGTTCGGCGTTCCCGGCGGTTGGATCCGGGACGGGCGTGGACATCCGGCTTGGTTGTTGTTCTCCGACACGTTGTCCAGGATGCTGTTGCCGTGCGAGTTGACGGCGATCCCGTTGCCGAAATTGCGCTCGACAAGATTCCCGCGGACGGTGTTGTTGTCCGCCCCGAGGCTGCTGGGCTGGCCGCTGCTTCCGAGGTACGGGAAGAAGTTGAGGAGTCCGATACCGGCCCGTGTCGGTCCGTGCATTGATGCGTGGGTCACGTGGTTCCCGCTGATGAGGTTGTGGGAGTTCTGAGGCTGGGGAGGGTTGAAGGTAGGGCAGGTGTCGGGCCCCGGGGGATCGTCCGGGAACGCGTTGCAGTTGGGCACGGACAGATCGATGTTGAAGGTCGCCAGGACGGCGATGCCTTCGACGTCGCTGCCGTCGACGGAGTTTCCCGACACGGTGTTGTTCGTCGCTCCCGGCCCCTCAACCCGGATTCCCATTTCGGCCCGGCAGGCGGCGTGGTCTCGGACCAGGTTCCCGCTGACCACGTTGCCCGACGGCAAGGGTCCATCCACCCGGGCGGTGACCGGATCGGTTTCGGTCACGATGCTGACGCCGCTGAAGGGCCCGTTGCTCTGCACGAGGTTGCCCTGCACGCGATTGTTGCTCGAGGAGAACATCACGATGCCGTCGCCGAACTTGCCAGGCAACTGGGTGGGGGTGACCTCACCCTCTTGGAGGCACGGCGCCAGATTGTGCTGGACGATCATGCTGGAGACGGTGTTGCCGCCGCCGCCCTCGATCGCAACTCCGGCGGAAAACCCCTCCACGGTGCCACCCCGCACGGCGACCCCCGAAACCTGCTGCAGGTGGATTCCGACGGAGTCGTCGGGGACGGGGCGCCCATCGGGGCCAGTTCCCGATGACCGGGGCAGGGGCGCGGTCGAGAAGACTCGGTGTCCGGCCAGATCCACGGTGATCCCGCTTGTGCCGACCCTCAGGGCATCGCCCGAATTGCACGGGCCAACGTCAGCGGTCAGCGTCGTGCTCTGGGTGAGAATTGCCCCACACCCGATGGTGGCTGTGCCGGCGGCAGTGGCCCGGTTGACCTGGCCGGTGGTCATGATCAGCAAGCCAAGCAGCGACCCCAACTCGACAGCCCGCCGACCAGCATGGTTCATTCGGTCCGCCTTCCACTGGCCTGATCAGAGCCCACCGATGGGCGCCGCCTGCGCTGCGTTCACTGTTCTTCAGGGCGGGCTCGGTGTCAAGGTTTGGTGCCATTCGCCTCTCGAGGAGGGTGTCTGGTCGCTGGGAGCGATAACCCGCCGTCGGGCACGCCGGCGGGCGTCCCTCGCTGGGATCGGCAAGACGACGTGGGCGGCACAGCTAGGAGACTGCTGAGCAATCGCAGGTAGGCGCTCGCCGATTCGCGATCTCGGCGTGGGTGAGATCTAATGGGGCATGCAAGGCTCCTCTCGCCCGGACCGGACGCTGTTGGACTCCGCCGCCCTGTGCCGGCACCTGCTCGGTGAGGGCTCGGTGCACGCCCTCCTGGCCGAGCACCGGGCGGAGGTGTTTCCCGACGAGCTGTTCGAGGACCTGTTCCCGAGCGGCCGTGGCCGACCGTCCGTCCCCGCCGACGTCATCGCCACCGTCATGGTCCTCCAGGCCCTCGAAGGCCTCTCCACCGCCAGGCCGTGCGCCGGCTGGAGACCGACATCGCCTGGAAGGCGGCCGCCGGTCTGGCCCTGACCGATGAGTCGTTCCACTCGACGGTGCTGGTCCTGTGGCGCAACAAGCTGCGGACCTCCGATGCTCCCGAGCGCATCTTCGACGCGGTGCGGGCCGTCATCACCAAATCGGGGGTGATCGCTGGCAAGACCCGCCGGGCGCTGGACTCCACCGTCCTCGACGACGCCGTGGCCCGCCAGGACACCGTGACCATGCTCATCACCCAGATCGCCCGGGTGCGCCGCCTCGTCCCCGAACTGGCCAGGGTGTGGGTGCGCGAGCACAACCTCGAGGGTGGTCGCCCACCGTGTGACTGGGAGGACGCCGCCGACATGGAGCGCCTCATCTCCGAACTGGCCGATGACGCCAACGAGCTCCTGTGGGCGGCCGAAGACCTCGATCTCAACGCCAAGCAGGCTGCAGCGGTCGCCCTGCTGGCATTGGTCGCCGGCCAGGACGTGGAACCCGGCGACGATCCAGGAACGTGGCGCATCGCCCAGCGCACTGCGCCGGACCGGGTCATCTCCACCGTCGACCCCGAGTCCCGCCACGCCCACAAGACGGCCCACTCCTACCGGGACGGCTTCAAGGCCCATGTGGCCATCGAGCCCGAGACCGGCCTGGTCACCGACTGCGACCTCACCGCCGGCACCACCTCCGACGCCGCCGCCGCCCCCGACCTCATCGACGACGAGCCCGAAGGCACCGAAGTGCTGGGCGACTCCGCCTACGGCTCCGGGGAGTTCCGTGACCACCTGGAGAAGGAGGCGAAGACCGCGGTCATCAAGCCGCCGCCCCTGCGCCCGGCCGTGCCCGGCGGCTTCGACCTCGACGACTTCGAGATCGACGAGGAGGCCGCCACGGTGACCTGTCCGGCCGGGGTCGTCGTCTCCCTGTCCGCCAAGCGCCGGGCCAGCTTCGGGGCCAACTGCAGGACCTGTCCGCTGCGCCGGCAGTGCACCACGGCCAAAGCCGGTCGGGTCATCGTGCTGCATCCCCATCACCGCCACCTCGTCGCCGCCCGGGCCCAGGCCCGCACCGAGGATTTCGATGCCGTCTACCGGCGGTGGCGACCGATGGTGGAGCGCAGCCTGGCCTGGCTCACCCGGGGCATGAACCGAAAGCTCCGCTACCGGGGCGTCGAACGAAACCGACTCTGGTGGTCCCATCGCTGCGCGGCAGTCAACCTGCAGCGCCTGATCACACTCGGCCTCACCTTCGGCGACGACGGGACCTGGGCCATCGCCTGATAGGGCTCCCAACGGCCGTGTGGAGCAGTGAACCGGCGAACCGAACCCTCACCATCGCCGGTCGCACCATCAGCGATTCGCGGACGAACCTCCCGGCGCCAGCGCGATCCACGCCCGAGGCACAACGACGCCACCCCTCGATCACGGCCGGCGATATCGACCTTGCTCAGCAGTCTCCTAGGTCGCCGACCTCCTCCGACGCTTGGCCTCGACACCGAGCCGATGCGATGAGCGACAGGGGACGCACAGCGAATTGAAGCACCTCGCGCCCACATTCGCCGTCGTCATGGCGAGTGTCCTCGTCTCTGCCTGCGATGACGCTGGCGTTCGCAGCTCGTGGCATGACGAGTTTGGGATCCGGCCGTCGAAGCCCCGCCTCCCCCTTGACGGACGGCCGGAAACGTATACGCTCAGGATGTTTCAGCCGGTCCAGTGCGGCTACGGCGGCTGAATTCTGACTACTCACAGCCACCGGCAGCTCAGAAGCCTGTCGATGGCCCTCGGGGGAGAGGACGGCGGGCTTCATGAGGAACTCCAGGAGGCTCACGAGTGGGCTTTCGGCAGTGGCCTTGGCTCTGACGGGGATGGCGTTGTCGGCAGGACCGGCTGCCGCCTCCCACATCGGCTGTGGTGCAACCATCACTCAGAACACCACCCTTGACTCCGATGTCGGCCCCTGCTCGGGTGACGGACTGGTGGTAACCGCCAGCAATATCACCGTCAACCTCGGCGGCAAGCGGGTGTTCGCGGTGAACGCCCGTGGCGACATCGCCGGCGTGCGACTGCTCGGCGTCACGGGAGTGACCGTCACCAGCGGCACCGTTCAGGGTTTCAACGACGGCGTGGCGATCATGGGCGGCTCCGGCAACACCATCCGCAGCCTCCGAGTGGTCGACAACGTCAGCGACTTCG
>JALYYN010000018.1 GCA_030946525.1 Actinomycetota bacterium
CGGCGGTGTGTAGGGGGCGGGTGGGGGGGGCGGCGCGGCAGTGGGGGCGGAGGTGGTGCTCCACGAGCTGGTGGGCTCGGCCGTTGCGCTTGGCGCGCCGACCGACGCCGGCACCGGGGCAGCCTGCGGAGGAGGCGAGAAGGAGCGCCCGGACGTCGCCGCCTTCGGCTCGGGCCGGCCCCGTAGGACGGCCACCGCGAGCACCACGCCTGCCAGCACGCTGCAGCCGATGGACAGGTAGATCAGGGTCAATCCAGACTGCAACAGCCCGACGACCAGCGTCACTGCCGCCGCCAGGACGAGCACGAAGCTCACCAGAACCAACACGTCACCATCCCAATCTCTTCTCGTTGCAGAACCGCAGTCATGTCTACAGGATCACAGGCGAGGGGCTCGCCACCCGCCGCTCCGCCTGCGACCACGCTACTAACAGATGAAGCCCTGCAGGATAGTGATGCCGAAGAACACGACGATGGGCGACAGGTCGAGGCCCATGCCGCCCATGCCGATGGGAGGCAACACCCGGCGGATGGGAGCCAGCACGGGCTCGGTGATGGAGTAGAGGAAGCCGAACACCGACGCCAGTCCTGATCCGGGCTCCACCGGGAACCACGAGAGGATGATGCGGGCGAACATGACGATGAGGTAGGCCTGCAGGAGCCTGCAGAGAAGGGTGTTGATCACGTCAGGCGCGATACAAGCCGCGCTCTTGCAAGCGACGCTTCTCCTCAGCTGAGACCTCGACGTTCGACGGCGTCAGCAGGAAGACCTGGTCGGCGACGCGCTCCATCTGCCCTCCGAGGCCGTAGGTGAGGCCGGAGGAGAAGTCGATGAGCCGGCGCGACAAGTCACGGTCGACTCCCTGCAGATTGAAGATCACCGGCTGGTTCGCCTTCAGCTTGTCCCCGATTTCCTGGGCGTCGTTGAACCCTACCGGGACGACCACGTGGACCTTGGCCGCCTGCGGCTGGCTGAACGGGCGCACCACGGAGGGACGCTGCTGCACGGTGACCGCGCCGGTCCCCCGCTCCATGCCACTTCTCTCCATGCTGCTCCTGTCGATGCCGAGGCGCTCCGGGCCGCCCCTGTCCATGCCACGGTCGGCCCCGCTGCGGTCGTTGCCGCCGCCCATGGCCCGCGTCTCCTTGACGCCGCTGCCGATGGGCGACCCCATCGAACCGCCGTCGTCACGGGGGATGGTGCGCACCCCGCTGGCCTCGGGCTCGTACCCGCCGCCGTCGAGGGGTTCGGGCGCAGCGCGTGCGGCGCGCCGCAACGGCGCCGCATGCGGCTGGGTCTGTTGGACCTGGGGCGTCGGTTCGTCATACGGCTCGTACTCCTCGTACTCGTCGTCGTCGACCAACCCCAGGTAGACCATGGTCCGTCGCCAGATAGATGCCATCTGCGTCGCCTCCTTGGCTCGCTGAGCCTATAGCCGGGTTCTTGGGGCGACGGGCCGCGCCCCGAACAGTCCACGCCCGACCCTGACCATGGTGGACCCCTCCTCGACCGCCACGTCGAGGTCATCGGTCATGCCCATCGACCGCTCGGGCAGGCCCAGGCGGTCGGCCAGCGCCGCGACCTTCCGAAACCCGGGTCGGGCCAGCTCGGGCGGGCCGGCCGGTCCGACCGCCATCAATCCGCGAACGTGCAGGCCGAGGTCGTCGAGTCGCTCGACCAGGGCGGGGACGTCGCCGGCCAGGCACCCGTTGCGCCGGCGGTCATTGCGCCGGCCGTCCTCGCCGGGGACTTCCGTTGTGTCGATGTTCACCTGCACGAACACGTCGGCGCCAGGCGAGCGCCGGGCGATCTCCTCGCCGGCCGCAGCGCGGTCGACCCCCTGCCACAGGTGCACGGCGGGCGCGATCATGCGGACCTTGTTGCGCTGCACCCGTCCGAGGAAGTGCCAGCGCCGCCGGTCGACGGCTCCGCCGGTGGCCCCCCACTTGCCGGCCAGCTCCTGGGCGTAGTTCTCGCCCACGTCCCCGATGCCGGCAGCACCGGCGGCGTCGACCGCATCGGCGCCGAAGCCCTTGGTGACGGCGACGACCACCACGTCGCGCGGGTCGCGCCCGGCGGCGGCGATGCGCTCGCGCACGCCGGCGAGGCGTTCGGCGACTGCGTCCGCGTCGATCGTGCGGGCGTCGGCTGCGGGCCGGATCACAGCCACACCACCATGGCCTGGCGCTGCTGGTCGGACCGGGCCCGCCACGAGAAGTGATCGGGTGAGCACGACGTGCAGACGCCGACGTCGTGGACCTTGTCGTCGTGGACGCCGGCGTTGGTCAGCGCGGCGCGGCACGCAGCCGGCAGGTCGAGGGCGGGGCGACCGTCTGCGGTGGTGGCGCGCACGCCGTCCCCCAATCGGGCTGCCACCGCATCGAGATCGTCGGTGCCGAACTCGTAGCAGCCGGGGTGGATGCAGGGACCCACGACCGCCTCCACCTCGGACGCTCCCATGGCGTGCATCGCGGCGACGGTGGCCTCGATCACGCCGGCGGTCACCCCGCGCCACCCGGCGTGGGCCACGCCGATGATCCCTTCCGGACTGGCCAGGGCGACGGGTGCACAGTCGGCGCCGAAGACAGCCAACGCCACCCCGGGCTGCGACGTCACCGCCGCGTCGGCGCGGGTGGCCGATCCTGCGCCCGGCGAGTCGACGCGCACGACCCGGTCACCGTGGACCTGGCGCAGCCACGTCCACGGCAGATCGACGACGGCGCGACGGCGCGCCGCCACCTCGGGGTCGACGATGACGACGTACTTGCCGCCGTGGCCCATGTCGCCCTCGGCCCGCCCCGTGCACGCGACGTGGGCAGACGACAGCGACAGCGGGACTCGGAGGGCAATGCCCCCCTGGCTCATGAGGTGCGGGGCCTCACTTGAGGAACGAGGGGACGTCGAACTCGTCGTCGTCGTCGCCCAGCCCCAAGTCGTCGTCGACGGGTGCGAAGAGGTCGTCGCTGCGGCTGCGCTCGGGCTCGCGCTCGCGGCGTCCGCCCAGGCCCAGGATGGGGCCCCGGGTGCTCGACGCCGCCGGGGGCGCCTCGACCTGGCGGTCGCGACCCTCGTCCCACCGGTCGAAACCGGCGGCGATGACGGTGACGCGCACCTCGTCGCCCATGGCGTCGTCGATCACCATTCCGGCGATGATGTTGGCGTCGGGGTGGGCCACCTCGTGGATGATCTCGGCCGCCTCGTTGACGTCGAAAAGGCCGAGGTCGCTGCCGCCGGAGATGTTGAGGAGGATGCCGCGGGCGCCCTCGATCGACGCTTCCAGCAGGGGGCTCGAGATGGCGGCGCGGGCGGCGTTGAGGGCCCGCCCCTCACCCGACGCGTAGCCGATGCCCATGAGGGCCGAGCCGGCGTTGGTCATGATCATCTTCACGTCGGCGAAGTCGGTGTTGATGAGGCCGGGCGTGTTGATGAGGTCGGAGATGCCCTGGACCCCCTGCAGCAGCACCTCGTCGGCCATCTTGAACGCGTTGAGCGCCGAGGTCTTGTCGTTCGACACCGACAGCAGGCGGTAGTTCGGGATGACGATGAGGGTGTCGACCTTCTCCTTAAGCTTGGCGATCCCCGACTCGGCCTGGACCGAGCGGCGCCGTCCCTCGAAGGCGAACGGGCGGGTGACGACCCCGACGGTGAGGGCGCCGAGCTGCTTGGCGATCTCGGCGATCACCGGCGCGCCGCCGGTGCCGGTGCCGCCGCCCTTGCCCGCGGTGATGAAGACCATGTCGGCCCCCTTGAGGACCTCCTCGATCTCGTCGCGGTGCGCCTCGGCGGCTTGGGCGCCGACCTCGGGGTCGCTGCCGGCGCCGAGGCCCCGGGTCAGCTCACGGCCGATGTCGAGCTTCACGTCGGCGTCGCTCATGAGCAGCGCCTGGGCGTCGGTGTTGACGGCGATGAACTCCACGCCGCGCAATCCGGCGTCGATCATGCGGTTGACGGCGTTCACGCCGCCACCGCCGATGCCGACCACCTTGATCACTGCCAGATAGTTCTGTGGTGCGCCGATCATCGGCCCTCCTGAGGGTTTGACGTTCCGAGGCCGGGCCTTCGCCGGGGCCGGCCCCAGTCTGTTCGCAACGTTCAGTCTGTTCTCTACGTTCGATCGTCCTGCGGTCACTGCCATGGCGCTGTTCCCACCCACCTCTCTACGTCGACTTGAGGTTGATAGTTATGTCAACCTGTCCTTGGGGTCGAAACTTTAGTGGAGCCTTCCCGACGAGTCAACACGGGCGTGTCGGGGCGGCTCACGTCGAGCACGGCCAGGTTGTGCACGTCCACCTGGGCCAGGACGGCGGCCACGGCGTCGAACTTACGGGCCAGGTCCTGGGGCGGCCCGAGCTTGACCATGCCCCCCGGGCCGTCGGGCGTGAGCCGCAGGTCCACCTCACCGGCGGCGCCGAGGGTCGGCTCCACCCCGGCCGTCCGGCCGGCCAGGGCCGGCGGCAGGGCGACGGCGACGGAAAGGGTGGCCAGGCCATCGCCGCCGAGGTGGGTCCCCGGAGGGCCGGCGGGCGGGATGCCGGCGAGAACGACCATGCCGGCAGGCGCGGTGTCGACCACGTCGAGCACCTGCCCGGACCGGTCGAGCAGGGCGAATCGGTTGCGGTCGGCGGCCGTGGTGGCGGCGACGGCCGACCGCTCGGTCACCCGGATGACGACCTGCGAGGGCCAGTGCCGGGACACGGCCGTCGCCTGCACCCAGGGCAGCGTTTCCACGCCGCGGGCCGAGGTGGTGGCGTCGACGTCGGTGAGGGCCTCGCCCCGGCGCAGCCCCGATGCGGCCCGGACCTGTTCCGGGGTGACGTGCGACGCCCCCGTCACGACGATCCGGTCGACGTCCAGCAGGGGGGATCGAGTCACCCCCCACGCCGCGCATCCGGTCACGACGACAACGGTGATGGCAACGAGGACGCGCAGGCGGTGCCGGCCTTCCTCCCGTCGCACCTCCACCCGACGTCGATGCAGGCGTGGATCCATCTTGACCACTTCCTTGAGCTCCACTCGACATCAACCTCCACTCGACGGTGATGGATCGAAGCCCACCAGCCGGTTCTCCCACGCCAGTGCCACCCCGAACCGCTCCAGGACCACGGTGCGAACCTCCTCCACGAGGGAGCGGACGTCGTCCGCCGATCCCCCGTCGTCGACCTGCACGAAGTTGGCATGCTTGGCCGACACACACGCGGACCCCCACCGGTGACCGCGCAGGCCGGCGGCATCGATGAGGCGGCCGGCGGAGTCACCCGGCGGGTTGGCGAACACCGATCCGGCGTTGGCTCCCCCGGGCTGGTGCTCTCGCCGCCAGCGGACGACGGAGGCGATCTCCTGCTCGGCCGCGGCCCGGTCGCCCACGGTCAGGGCGAGCTCGGCGGCGACGACGATCTGGGCGGGGCGGATCACCGAGTGCCGGTAGCCGAGCCCGAGCGTGGATGCCGCCATCTCGGTCGGCCCGTCGCCCGCCGGGGCGGCCATGTCGAAGACCCATGCGCGGGTCAGGCTGGCCCGGATGTCGGAGCCGTGGCCACCGGCGTTCATCCGCACCGCGCCGCCGACGGAACCGGGCACGCCCACCGCCCACTCCAGGCCCCGCAGCCCGAGCCCGGCGGTGCGACGGGCGAGCACAGGGAGACTGACCGCTCCGCCGGCCCGCACGGTCGACGCGTCGATGTGGATCTGGGAGAACCGTGCACCGAGGGTGAGGGCCAGGCCCGGGAAGCCCCGGTCGGCGACGAGCAGGTTGGACCCGCGGCCGACGATGAGGACGGGCAAGCCGCTGACCGCCAACGCGGCGCGGGCCAGGTGCAGGTCGTCCTCGCCGGCGCCCTCGACCAGGAGCGCGGCGGGACCGCCGACCCGGTAGGTCGTGAAGGGGCCCAGGGGGACGTCACGCCGGGCCCGGTCGCCGAGGACGGCGGCTGCGGCCTCGATGGCGTCGGCAAGGGGTTCGTCGATCGCCCCACTCACGCCAGCAGCTCGTCGGCGAGGGTGGTCAGGTCGCCGGCGCCGAGGGTCAGGCAGAGGTCGCCGGGCCGCAGCTCGGCGCGCAGGAACGCGGCCACGTCGGCCCGCTCGGGCAGCCATTCCACCCGGGCCGAGGGATGGGCGGCGGTGACCGCGTCGGCGACGAGCTTGCCGGACACGCCTGGCCTCGGCGCCTCGCCGGCCGGATACAGGTCGGTCACCACCAGGACGTCGGCACCGGTGAAGGCATCGGCGAAATCGGCCCACAGGGCCTCGGTCCGGCTGTAGCGGTGGGGCTGGAAGACGCAGACGATGCGGTCCCACCCGCCTTCGGCCGCCGCGGCCAGCGTGGGCGCCACCTCACCGGGCAGGTGGGCGTAGTCGTCGACGTAGGTCACGCCGTCGCGCACGCCACGCAGCTGTGAGCGGCGCCCGACACCGGCGAACGCGGCGATGCCGGCGGCGGCGGACTCGAAGGTCGCCCCCGCGAGCAGCGCGACCGCCAGCGCGGCGGTGGCGTTGCGGGCGTTGTGCCGGCCCGGCAGCGTCACCCTCACCGGTCCGAGCTCCA
>JALYYN010000032.1 GCA_030946525.1 Actinomycetota bacterium
TCGAGAAGCTGCATGGCACAGGTGTGGCGTAGGACGTGAGGGGCGACCCGCTTGGCAGCGAGGGAGGGACAGGACGTCGCTGCGGTGGCGACGTGTCGGGCGACGATGCGGCGCAGCGCGTCCCGGCCGAGGTGCTGGCCGCGCGGGCCGGGGAAGACGGCGTCATCGGCCTCGCCGCCGCGTTCGCGCAGCCAGGTGCCCACCACGGCCGCCACTCCGGCGGTGAGAGGCGTGGTGCGCTGCTTTCGTCCCTTGCCTGTGCAGGTGAGGTGGGCCCCGGTGCCCAGGGTGACGTCCTGGCGGCGCAGGCCGACGAGCTCAGAGGCCCGAAGCCCGGTCTGGACGGCCACGGCCATCAGCGCCCGGTCCCGCCGACCGAGACGGGTCGTGAGGTCCGGCGCTGCGAGCAGCGCATCGATCTCGACCCCGGTGAGGTAGGAGATGTCGGGATGGTCCGTGCGCTTGGTGGGGATAGCCAGGACCCGCTGGATGAGCGCTGCGTGTTCAGGATGGCGGAGCGCGGCGAAGCGGAACAGGGAGTGGATCGCTGCCAACCGAGCGTTGCGGGTCGACGCGACCACGCCCCGTCGGACCTCCAGGTGATCGAGAAACGCTCCCACGAGCGGGGCGTCGAGATCCTCGATCGCCAGCTTGGCGGGCGGCGTTCCGGCGGCGTCCTGCACGAAGAGGAGCAGGAGCCGGAAGGCGTCCCGGTAGGAAGCGATGGTGTGAGGACTGGCATGACGCTGGCGGACGAGCCGTTCAGTGAAGAACGCCTCGAGGGTCGGGGCCAGCGCGGTCACGGCTTCGCCCTATCGGTGGTGTTCTCGAGCCGGTCGGCAGCTGCTGCCAGCAGACGGGGGGAGGCCGAGAGATACCAATACGTCGAAACAGGGCTCACGTGCCCGAGGTAGGTCGAAAGCAGCGGCAGGTTGGGCCCGACCTCGGCGCCAGCGCGGTGCCAGTCGAGCATGGTCGACACGGCGAAGCTGTGGCGCAGGCCGCCGAGCCGCGGCCCGCATCGGCCGATGCGGGGTGGCAACCCCGCTGCGGGGAGGACTTCCCCGAAGGCCTGGCGCAGGCTCCCGGACCGCAGCCTGGTGCCCGCGGTCGAGATGAAGAAGCTGGGCGCCGACGGCTTCGGGAACAGTTCGTCCCGACGGGCGCCATACGCGCGTAACGCCTCGATGGTGCTCGGGTGCAGGGGGACCACACGGGACCGGCCGGCCTTGGAGTTGCGGACCGTCAGCGCGCCCTGTCCGACATCGACGTCGTTGCAGTCGAGGCGGATGACTTCTCCGACCCGAAGCCCGCTGACGGCAAGCAGGCCAACGACGGTCTCCAGGGTGGCGGCCCGCAACGGGTTGCGAACGCCCCGGGCCGCAGCCATGAGCGCGACGACGTCCTCGTCGGAGTAGAGGAACGGGACCGGCCGGCCCGGCCCCGGAGGGATCAGGCCCGGTGGCGGGACCTCATGGGCCGGGTCGAGGGCGTGCAAGTAGCGGGCGAAGCTCCGCACCATGCCGAGGCGCTGCGCTCGCCAGGGTGAGTCGGGATTGGCCGGCAGCGTCGCCCAGGCGACGGCCGTCTCCACGCTGACGTGGTCGCAGCCCGCGAGATCGAGGTGGGTCACGAAGGATGCCAGCACCTGACCGGCGCGCTCCAACTTGTAGCCGAGCGAACGGCGGAGGATGAGGTAGTCGGTCAGAGCAGCGGCGAGCTCGGTCATGCCGCCACCTCCGGCCACGGCCGTGCGAGGGCCCGGAGCCGGTCGTAGTCGACCTTGGCGTAGATGGCGGTGGAGACCGCGCCGACATGGCCGAGCACCTGGCCGATTTCGGCCAGGGACGCACCTGCGCGAAGCATCTCGGTGGCCGTGGTGTGACGGAGCCGATGGGGCGACACATAGGCCATCCCTGCTCGAAGGCAGGCCCGGGCCAGGACCCCACGGATGGCGCCGGTGCCGCTGAAGCCGCGGAAGGGAGCCTGGGCGCGTAGGAACACCCGTCGGTCCTCGCTGCCAGGACGACGTCTCAGGTAGGCGACGATCGCCTCGCCGACGTCGACGGCCATGGGAAGACGACTACGCCGACCGCCCTTGATCTGCACCGTGATCTCGCCGGAGCGCCAGTCGATATCTGCGAGCTTCAGGCCAACCACCTCGCCGCCGCGCAAGCCGAGTCGCGACAGCAGGACCAACATGGCGTAGTCGCGCCGCCCGATCGTGCTCCTGCGGTCACAGCTGGCAAGCAGGCGGGCCACGTCGGCGGAGCTGATGGCCCGGGGCAGTGACGGGTTCCAGCCCGCGACCGACAACACGGCCTGATCAAGGGCCAGGTCCGTGACCCCCTCCAGGACCAAGAAGCGCAGGAACGTGCGCAAGGCCGAGACCACCTGGCGGGCCGAGGACAACCCACGTTCTGCACAGGTCCGGGCCGTGAAGCTGGTGACTTCGCCCGCCCGCAAGCCAGCCAGGTCGACCCCGTCAGCACGTACGCGCTCGGAGGCCAACAATCGGGCGACGTGGAGGTAGAACCGGGCCGTTCCCTCAACCAGGCCCCGTTCGTGCAGCAGGTACATCCGGAACCGCTCCAGCACAGCCTCCGTCGGGCCGGACGCCATCACCGGCGGTGGAACGGCGATCACGTTCTCGCGGAGCAGGTGCTTCACCAGCGGCGCCACCGATTTCGACGTCAGCAGGTTCGCGTAGCCCTCAGCCCGCCGGGCATGGAAGAACCGCTCGACCTGGGCCGTGGCCAGCTCGGCCGGCTTCAGGCCCTCGTCCTCGAGCCAGGCGCTGAGGCGCGCCAGGAGCTGGGACTGCTTGTTGGCTGCCG
>JALYYN010000046.1 GCA_030946525.1 Actinomycetota bacterium
CCGAGGTCTTCGAGGGCGGACGCTTCCGCCGTGTCGTCCAGGTGATCCACGATCTCGTCGCGCCGGTCGGCGGCGAGAGCGAAGGACGATCCGTCGTCGTCGAGCGGAGGATCGACCGACGTCGCCCCAAGCTCCCGGCCCCGTCCGAACAAGAAGCGTACCTGGGCCGAGCGCAGCAGGGCCTTGCTCGGCATGCAGGCCACGAACGGGCAGTAGCCGCCGACCCGGCCCGACTCCACCAGGGCGACCGACCGCCCGGCCTCGGCCAGGCGCCGGGCCATCGCCGTGCACGCCGAGCCGGCCCCCAGCCCGACGACGTCGAAGTGGTCCATCAGCGACGCCGGCCGGCGGCCGGTCGTGACGTCGAGGAGCGGTCGAGGGCGCCGAAGGCCAGGCTCGTCCCGACGGCATAGACGAGGTGGTGGAACGCGTCGGTGGCCAGCGCCTTGGTGCCCCACTCCCCGACCGGCGGGGCCACCCCGAGCCTGGGCAACATGACCAGCTCATTGCCCCAGACAGCGGCGAAGTGGGCGCCGGCTGCTATCGGTCCCGTGAGCCCGGCCGCCCCCAACAGGCCCCGCAGCACACCCCACGACGTGCCGTAGGCCCAGTGGACCACGTTGGAGAACCTGGCCCTCTCCGTGTCTCCCGTCGGCTCCACGCCCAGCACCTTGGCGGCGGCGTCGGCCGGCGCCGAACTGGCCTCGCGTCCGGTGAGCTTCATCTCGATCGTGCTCGAAAGCGTCATGAGCGCAGTGCCGGCCATCCCGGCGACCAGGCCCCGCCCGACTGCGCCCGCCACGTCACCCGTTCGCATCGACATGTCCTCCAGTGGGCCTGTCCGGCCCGGTCCTCATGGGTGTCGACAACGACAGCGCGTAGTCGCCGTCGTCATCGGTCCACCATCCGACGGTGTCCAGGCCGGCGACGGCCAGTTCGGCGATGACGCCGTCACGGCGGAACTTGGCGCTGATCTCGGTGCGGAGTTCCTCCCCGTCGGCGAAGTCCACCGTCATGTCCAGATCGGCCAGGATCACCGACTGGGCGCCACACGAGCGAAGCCGCATCTCGATCCACTCGGCGACGGGGTCCCAGTGGGCGACGTGGACGAAGCGGTCGAGGTCGAAGTCGGCCCCGAGCTCCCGGTTCAGCCGGCGGAGCAGGTTGCGGTTGAAGTCGCCGGTGATACCGGCTTCGTCGTCGTACGCGGCCACGAGGCGATCGGGATCCTTGACCAGGTCGGTGCCGAGCAGCACGGAGTCCCCCGGCGACAGGGTGTCGGCGAGGCTGGCCAGGAACGCGGCCCGGGCCTCGGGCAGGAGGTTGCCGACCGTCCCCCCCAGGAAGGCGACGAGCCGCCGACCACCCGGCGGGAGCCTGGCCAGGTGGCGCTCGAAGTCGCCTGCGACCCCGTGGACCTCCACGCCGGGGTAGGCCCGGGCCACAGCCGTCGCGCCCGCGCTGAGGGTCTCCAAGCTGATCTCGAAGGGAACGAACCGGCGCAGCCGACCGGTTCCCGACAGGGCATCGAGCAGGAGCCACGTCTTGTCCGAGTTCCCCGATCCCAACTCGACCAGGGTGTCGGCGTGGGACTGGCGGGCGATGGCGGCCGCGTGGCGGGCCAGGATCGACCGCTCGCAACGCGTCGGGTAGTACTCGGCCACCTCGGTGATCCGGTCGAACAGCACACACCCGGCCGGGTCGTAGAGCCACTTCGGAGGCAGCCACTTCGCCTGGCTGGTGAGCCCGGCCCGGACATCGGCCCGCAACGCCGCTCGATCGTCTGCGTCACCCACATGGACGTCCATGCGCAGGCCGAGGCTGGGGGTCACCGTCATCGGGCGGAACCGACCAGGTCGTGATGATCCTCGTCGAGCAACGGCGACCCGGTCCGCATGAACGCGTCGAGACGGTCGTCAGCGGGGGTCCGGCCCCGGGCCACGAAACGCGCCGCGTACTCGGCCACGGCATCGACGACGTCCACGCCGGCACCCATGTCGCCCAGCACGTCGGACGCAGCGGCGAAGCACTCCTGCGCCGCGCCCTGCAGGCCGGGATGGCCGAGGCCGCAGACAGAGGCCAGTGACCAGCAGTGGGCAAATCGCCCGGCCGCGCGCTCGGCCCGGGCTCCCGCGTCGGGGTGGCGGACGACGCACGCCGTCACCGCCACGGCCACCTGCCACCACGGTGTCGGGAGGGCGTCCAGGAATCGCAGCTCCAGCCATCCCTTCGGTCGCACCGTTGGGAACAGGGTGCCGAGGTGGTAGTCGAGATCGTCCATGGTCGGATAGCCGAGCTCGTGCCCCTCGGCCAGCCATCGGCGGAATGTCAGGTGCTCGAGGATGGGGACGAAATCCGTCTCATCGCGTCGGATAAGCATGACCCGGGCGTCGAGCACGTAGGCCGCCCAGGAGTCGCAGCCTGCTCCGGAGCGCCATGCCGATGTGGTGCGGGTCGGATCGATCGCCGCCCAGACACCCAGGCGGGTCGATGCCCGACCGGTCGGGCGACCGGCGGCGAACGGAGAGTTGGCGAAGGCGGCGGCGAGCACCGGCCCGAGCACGTTGGCTCTCCGCCAGCGGGCGTCGCGCTCGGTTCCGGTCCCCAGTCCGACGTTGACCTGGACGGAGGCGGTGGAGGTCATCATGATCTCCCCCGCCGGGCCGTCGGCGCCGAAGTAGGCGGCCATGGCCTCGTAGCGGGGTGTCGAGAGGCAACGGCGTGCGGGCCCGTCGGCCAGCAGGCCCATGCCCAGCAGGAGCCCACCGCCGGCGACCACTCCGCCACCCAGAGCGTCGACATCGTCGCCCACGTTGAAACACAGCTCCCCCAGTGAGGTCGCCGGTCGCGAGCTCAGCTCGAGTTGACCCCCGGGTTCGATGCTCAGGGCGCTCCCGCCGGGCAGGGCGACATCGTCCAGCCGGGCACCGGAGGAGTACCGGCCTGCGGCATCGGGCACTACCAGCCATTCGAGCTCCACGCCGGTGAGGTCGGGAGCGACGTCGGGGAAGGACCGGGCGCGGATGTGGTCGAAGGCGTCGGCGAGGCCCAGTGTGGGGCGCTGGGAGGCCACGGCAGCCTAGGCCCGGTCCGTCAGCGGGCATCGGGACCAGCCGCTGCGTCGCGCTAGTCCGGGGCCCATGCGAGTGGCCTTCCCGCCACCACGGTCGCCACAACCCCGAAAGGGCGAATTGTCCGCGCTCTGTAACAAGTGGCCTGGGGCTAGCGTGTAGCCCGGATGGCCGTCCAGCAGGGTGCGGCACAACAGTCCGGCACAGCCGCGCCCCGGATCCTGGTAGCGGCGAGCGACGGGCCGGTCGCGGCCATGGTCCAGCGCAGCCTGGTCCGGGCCGGCTTCGCGGTCGAGGTGGGCACGAGCATGACCCAGGCCATGGCCTGGGTCGACGCCTCCTGGCCCGATCTGGTCGTCCTCGACCCGCACCTGCCCGTCGAGGGGGCCACCGCGTTCCACCGGCTGCGAGCCGGCGCTGACGTCCCCGTCGTCATGATCAGTCCCCGCGGCGATGCCCACGAGCGGGCCTGGGGCCTGCAACTCGGTGCCGATGATTTCGTGCCCAACCCGGTGTCGCCGGAGGAACTGGTGGCCCGGGTCTGCAGCGTCCTGCGGAGGGTCGGCAAGAAGCAGGCGCCGGCGGAGCGGGTACCACCTCGAGCCCTTGTCTTCGACGTCGAGGGCCGCAGGGTGCGGGTCCTCGGCACGTGGGTGGCCCTGACCGCGATCGAGTTCCGCCTGCTCGCCTTCCTGGCCGGGCACCCGGGCAGGGCCTTCGGCCGCGACGAACTGCTCGAGCAGGTCTGGGGCTACACCGTCGGCAACGTGTCGACGGTGACGGTCCACGTGCGGCGCCTGCGGGAGAAGCTCGAGCCGGAACCGGCCCAGCCGATGTTCCTGGTCACGGTGTGGGGCGTCGGCTACCGCTTCGACCCCTCAGGAGGCGGGGCCGACCAGGGTCAGGCGAGCGCCGCTCGGGCCGGGCATCTGTGACAGGGCCCAAGCCGCGTTGACCAGCCCCACGTGGCTGAAGGCCTGGGGGAAGTTGCCCATCAGCTCGCCGGTGGCCGGGTCCGCCTCCTCGCTCAGCAGGCCGAGGTCGTTGGTGTAGGCCGTGGCCCGCTCGAACAGCTCGGTGGCCCGCTCGGCCTGGCCGGCGGCGGCCAGGCACTGGACCAGCCAGTAGGTGCAGATGATGAAGACGCCCTCTGTACCCTCCGGGTCGTCGTCGAGGTAGCGGTAGAGCAGCCCGCACGGGGCGGCGAGGTCGGCGGCGATCTTCTCCACCGTGGCCATCATGCGGGGATCCTCGACGGAGAGGAACCCCGTGATGACCATCATCAGCGCCGAGGCGTCGAGGACGTCCGCCCCGAAGCTCTGGGTGTAGGACCCGAGGTGCTCGCTCCAGCCGTGGGCGAGGATGGCGGTGCGCACCTCCTCCCGACTGGCCGCCCAGTAGTCGACCTTGTCGGCCCGCCCGATCCAGGGAGCCAGGGCCACGGCCCGATCGAGAGCGACCCAGCACATGAGCTTGGAGTACAGGTTGTGGCGGAGCTCGCCCCGTCCCTCCCAGATACCGGAGTCCGGCCGGCCCCATGCCGCGGCGGCGGCGTCGGCCACGTCGGCCAGGAACCGGCACGAGGTCTCCGGCAGGGTGCCGATCTGGTCCTTGAGGCGGAGGACGGCGTCGAGCAGCTCGCCGTAGATGTCGATCTGCGTCTGGTTCCACGCCCCGTTGCCCACGCGCACCGGCCGGCTGCCGCGCCACCCGGCCAGGTGGGGCAGCTCGCGCTCGGAGAGGTCGTGCTCGCCCCCAATGCCGTACATGATCTGCATACCCGAATCCTGTGTCAGCGAGGCGCCCGCCGTCTCGATGATGAACCGCACGAAATCGCCCGCTTCATCCGGGCAGGCCGCCACCCACAGGGCGTCGAGGGTGAAGCTGGCGTCGCGCAGCCAGCAATAGCGATAGTCCCAGTTGCGCGCCCCGCCGACTCTCTCGGGAAGCGACGTGGTGGGGGCAGCGACGATGGCGCCGGTGGGCTGGTAGGTCAGTCCCCGCAGGACCCGGCCGCTCAGGTGCACGAGCTCCTCGGCCGGTCCCTGGTAGCGCTGGTGCAGCTTCGACCACGACTCCCACCCGGCCACGGTGTCCGCCAGCCGCTTGTTGATCTGCTTCTCCGACCACGCCTCGGGAAGAGCGGCCCAGCGCCGAGCGTGGTGCAGGGCGAAGGCGACCCGATCGCCCTTGGACAGCACCATCCGCCACCGGGCGCCGGCGTCGGCCAGCTCCGTCGGGGGCGGCCCGGCCAGGCACAGCACCTCGGCACCGCCACGGGAGACCACGACACCGTCGATGATCTCCAGGCGGGGACTCACCAGGCCGTACTCAGGGCGGGGCCGGTAGTCGGCTTCCATCTCCACCGTGCCGTCGGTGACCTCGGCCACGCGCACCAGGACGTGGGGGGCGTTTTCCCCGATCTCGTGGCCCCGCTCATCTCGGTCGAAGACCAGGGCGTCGGTGACCATGACCATGCCCCCGGCGGTGGCGAACTGGGTCTCGATGACCAGCGTTCC
>JALYYN010000053.1 GCA_030946525.1 Actinomycetota bacterium
GTGGGGTGCCCTTGACCAGGTGCCGGTCGGGCACGGGAAGGGCGACGTCCCGGCCGGGAAGGGCCTCGTCGGCGGTGATCGGGCGGGTCTTGTGCCGGGCGAAGAGCATGGGTCAAGTATGGGTCAAGCCGGCAGACTAGGTGGCGTGATGTAGCGCATGGCGCTGACGACGTTCCTCTCGGTGTCGAGGAACCGGATCAGGGTGCCCACGCCGGGGATCTCGTAGGGGTCGAGGATCACGGTGCCGCCGGCGGCGACGACGCGGTCGTGCACGTCGACCAGATCGTCGACCGCGATCGTGCACTCGAAGCCCCTCATGCCCGTCCCTTCAAGGGCCTCGCCGCGCCCGTGCAGCGCGCCTTCGATGCCGGGGTCGTCGGGCGTGCCGGTCGAGATCCGGTAGAAGCCCGGCGGTCCCCACGCGTCGAACCTCCAGCCGAACACCGCCTCGTAGAACCGGCGGGCCCGCCCGACGTCGTCGGCGTGGACGGCGAAGTGCGCGACGTTGTTGGCCATCTCCCCCGACCATAGGTGCCCGGGACTGGTCGGGCCACGCACGGCACTGGGTCGACGACGGCCTGATGGCGGTCCTCTTCCTCGTCGTCGGCCTCGAGATCAAGCAGGAGCTGGTCCACGGGAGGCGCTCGACCGCAGGACGGCGGCCATGCCCGCCATCGCCGCGATCGGCGGCATGGTGTTCCGCCGCTCCCTTCGCCCTCACGTGACGTCGCCGCTGACCACGAAGCGGGTACCGATGGCGGCGAGCCCGACCACGTAGGCGCCCAGACCGCCGGCTGCTGTTGCCGTCCACGCCGACCGACCACCCGGGCCGATGTGGACGAGGGCCGAGCCCAGCGCGGCCGGTATCCAGTCCACGGCGACGGTCCCATGACGTTCGCCAGCAGGCCCTCGACGGCCAGCAGCCAGACGAGGGCGGCGATCACCGCCGCCGTCTGGTTCCGGACCAGTGCGCCGACCGACACGCCCAGGGCCCCGTGCAGGGCCGTCGACACGATCAGCCCGGCGACGACGCGCGCCGCGTCGGCGCCGAGATGGATGTGCACTCCCGCCCGGTGCACGCCGCCGCGGTATAGGCCAGCCCCGCGACCAGGCCCAGGCCGACGGCGACCCTGGGCCATCGCCGGCGGAGGACCACCGAGCCGCTGTAGACGGCGACGAGCACATAGGCGAGGACGTCCGGTGACCGCAGCTCGGGATCCGGCGGAGCGGACCTCCTCATGGCGACGACGCTCAGGGCGAAGGCGACCATGGCGACCGCCGTGTCCACGAGCCATCTGCCGCGCTTCATCGCAGTTGGACGGTACCGGAGCACGCCGTTTCCGCCATCGGCCCCAGGGTGCGGGGTCCGTACTCCTCAGGGAGTAGTCAGGTGTCGGCCCCGTCGCCGGTACGACCGTCGGACCGGGAGCGCCGCTCCTACAACAGGGTGGCGGCCATGGTCGCCAGGGGGCTGCGCTCGCCCTGGCTCAGCCGGACGTGGCCGAACAGCGACCCGCCCCGACCGCCGCCGAACGCAGCCACGAGCACCGACATGGCGTTGTTGTGGGCGGAGAGGAAGGGGGCGTCGATCTGGCTGGTGTCCCCGGTGAAGACCACCTTCGTCCCCTCGGCCGCCCGGGTCAGCACGGTCTTGGCCACACTCGGCTCCAGGTTCTGCGCCTCGTCGAGCAGGATCCACGACCCGTGGAGCGACCGGCCCCGGAGGTGGGCGACCGACTCCATGGTCAGGCGGCCCTCTGCGGTGATCTGGGTGATGGTCTGGTCGGCCGCGCCCTTCCGCCGCCCCTCGCTCATGGCCACCACCGCGTCGTGGATCGCGCCCATCCAGGGGTCGAGCTTCTCGTCGAGCGTGCCCGGCAGGTACCCGAGCTCCTGGTGCCCGACGGCCACCACCGGCCGGTAGATCGCCATGCGCTCGTAGCGGCGGTTGGCCGGGTGGTTCCAGACCTGCTCGAGCCCGGCGGCGATGGCCAGCAGCGTCTTGCCGGTGCCGGCCGGCCCGTCCAGCGCCACCACGCTGACCGCCGGGTCGAGCAACAGGTCGAGGGCCAGGCGCTGCTCGACGTTGCGGGGCTTGAGATCGAACGCCTCCTGGCTCGGCCGGACCACCCAGAGGTAGGCGCCCCTGCGCCGGGCGACGGCCGACTGCTGCCCGTAGCGGAGGACGACGAACTCGTTCTCGTGCATGTCAGCGGCGACGTCGAGCCCGGTGACCTCCAGCTTCCGGTCCTCGTAGAGCCGGTCGATGAGCGTGCCGTCACCCAGGTCGACGCTGCGCCACCCGGGGGCGTCCTCGTCGCGACCGTAGGCCGACAGGGGGACGTACTCCCTGGCCGCCAGCCCGACGTGGGCGGCCTTGATGCGCAGGGCGGCGTCGTTCGACACCATCTCGACCCGGGCGCCGTCGCCCTGCAGGCCGAGGGCGGCCCCGATGATCCGGTTGTCGGCCTTGGCGGGATCCAGGTAGTGCTCGTCGAGGAGGGCGTGGTTCATGCCGTTCAGCAGGATGGCCAGGGTGCCCCCGTGACCGAGGGTGACGGGGGCGACGAGCGACCCGCCGGCCTCGACGCGGACCGCCTCGATGCGACGCAGGGCCTCCCGTGCCGATCGCCCGACCCCGTCGGTCCGGGCCTTCAGCCCGTCGAGCTCCTCGACCACGGTAAGCGGGAGGTTCAGGGCGCACCCGCTGAACTCGTAGATGGCGCCGGGGTCGGCCACCAGCACGGAGGTGTCGAGGACCACAACCTTGACCGAGGCGCCCACGACCCCGACGGCGCGCCCGGTCTCGCTCGGCTCTCTCCCATCTCCGGACAACCTCGCCAGTATGGAACAGATCGACGACCGACCTCGCAGCGGCGACGGCATCCTGCCCGGCGGCGGGCGGAACTGTTCAACCCACGTTCCCGCTCCGGTCCGGTCGATGTCGCCTGGCGTTCATCCCCGCCGGAGAGCCTGTCCTCCGCCTTCAAGAGGGAGAACCGATGCGCCTCAAACCATTCCGATTCACCGCTCTCACCGTCGGGGCCGTCCTCTGCTCCACCCTCGGCGCCGGCGCGTCCACGGGGAGCCCTATCGACGCGACGTCGACCGGACCCACGACCCTCGCCGTCATCGGGGACACGCCCTACGGCGCGGCCAAGCTCGCCGAGTTCCCGACCCTGGTCGATCGGATCAACGCCGATCCTGCGGTGCAACTCGTCGCCCATCTGGGGGACATCAAGAGTGGGAGCACCCAGTGCTCGGACGAGTACTTCGCCCGGATTCGTCAGCTCGTGGACACCTTCCAGGACCCGTTCCTCTACACCCCGGGCGACAACGAATGGACCGACTGCCATCGTTCCAACAACGGCGCCTACTTCCCGCCGGAGCGGCTGGCCGCGATCCGCAGGACGTTCTTCCCGGTCCCGGGACAGAGCCTCGGCGTCAACACGAAGCAGGTACTGACCCAGGCCGCCGACCCGGGGTACAGCAGCTACGTCGAGAACCAGTTGTGGATGCAGTCCCGGGTGGTGTTCTCGATGGTGAACCTCCCCGGGAGCAACAACGACCTCGTGCCCTGGACGAACGTGACGCCGGCGCAGGCGGCCGAGCAGCCGGGCGAGTACAGCGCCCGCCTCGCCGCCGACACCGCGTGGCTGTACAAGACCTTCTCGACCGCCGTCCAGCAGCAGGCCCAGGGCGTCGTGCTCATGGTGCAGGCCGACATGTGGGATCCGGCCGAGGCGAACCTGGCCGGCTACGACCCGCTCCTGCAGCGGCTGGCCGGGCTGGCCCGGGCCTTCGGCAAGCCGGTCCTGCTGCTCGAAGGTGACTCCCACGTGTTCCGGGTGGACCGCCCCTTCACCCCGTCCGACCCCCTGTACGGCCGCCACCCCCTCGGGGGCCTGAGTGCTCCCAACGTCACGCGGCTCGTCGTCGAGGGCAGCACCAACCCGACGGAGTACCTGCGCCTCACCGTCGATCCATCGACGCCGGGCGTCTTCAGCTGGGTCCGCGTTCCCGTCTGACACCGTGCCAGCCGTACAACCTGCATTCACCGACCTGGATGGTGTCAGGTGGCGCTGGGCCCGAAGCGTTCGACGCGGATGTCCGTGGGCGCCACGCCTGCGGCGGTGAGGAGCCGGGTGGCGGCGTCGGCGAACCCCGAGGAGCCGCAGACGTAGGCCGTCGCCCCGTCGCCGGGCCAGGCAGGGAGGTCCGAGGCCGTGAGCCGCCCGGGTGGGCGGCTCACGCCGGGCGGGTTCCGCCGGGTGTAGACGATCGTCGCGTCCGGGCCGGGCAGTTCGGTCGCGTAGTACAGGTCCTCCGGAGCGCGGACCGAGACCACCAGCCGGACGGCCCGCTCGCCGCCCGTGCGCCGGGCGAGGCGCAGCATGGCCATGAGCGGCGCTACGCCCGACCCGCCGCCGACGAGAAGCGCGGGCGTGGCGCCCTCCCAGACGAACCACCCGCCGATCGGCCCCCGTACCTCCAGCTCGTCGCCCGGCTCGACGACGTCGTGGAGGAACGTGGAGACCTCACCGCCGTCGAGTCGCTCGACGGTGACCTCGATCTCGGAGGATCCGTCGGGGGCCGACGCGATCGAGTAGGACCGCGCCGCGGTGTAGCCGTCCGGCGCCGTCAGCCGGATGACGTAGTGCTGCCCGGCCAGGTGGGGCGCAGCGCGCCCCAGTCGGAGCCGGAAGGTCTTGGCCCGCCTGGTTTCGGGGGTGATGCCGATGACCGTGGCCGTCTGCCAGCTCGTCGGCGCAGGCGTGGCCACCGTTCGGTCAGTCGCCCTGGTAACGCTGCTCGAGCCAGGGGTCGCCCCGGTCGTGGTACCCGTTGCGCTCCCAGAACCCGGCCTCGTCGTGGTCGAGCAGGCGCAGCCCGGCGATCCATTTCGCGCTCTTCCAGAAGTAGAGGTGAGGGACGAGGAGCCGGGCCGGCCCGCCGTGCTCGACCGGCAGTGGCTGCCCGGCGACCTCCCACGTGACCCACGCCTTGCCACCGGTGAGATCGGCCAGGGGGAGGTTGGTGGTGTAGGACGTGTGGGAGAACGCGAGCGCATGTGTGGCGCTCGGCAGCGGGCCGGCCAGGTCCAGGAGGGTGTCGACCGACACGCCGGCGAACGTCATGCCGAACTTGGACCACGTCGTGACACAGTGGATGGCGCCGTCGTAGGTCGACGGCGGCAGGGCATGGATCTCGTCCCA
>JALYYN010000054.1 GCA_030946525.1 Actinomycetota bacterium
TGGTGAGGATCACGTAAGACCCCGCACTCTCGATCACTGAAACCCCGCAGTCCGAGCGGGGTGGTGGGCAAGTCAGGTCCACCATCCGGGAGGGGGCTCCCTCGATGCTTTCGGTGTCCAAGCCGTCAGCACGAAGGAGCCCCACCCCATGCTTTCAAGGGGAGAAGACGTGGAAGTCGATGCATTGGTGAAGCGGGGATGGAACATCTCCGCGATTGCCCGTCACCTCGGTCGCGACCGGGGGACGATCAGCAACTATGTGAACGCCAGGACCACCCCCGGCGTGCGGCGACCGGCCGGGCCGGACCCGCTGGAGCGGTTCTCCGGCTACGTCGCCGCCCGCTTCGTCGATGACCCCCACCTGTGGGCCACCGCGCTCTACGACGAGGTCGTGGCCATGGGTTATGACCGCTCCTACCCGAGCTTCGCCCGTCAGCTCCGTCAGGGGGCTCTTCGGCCCCACTGCGAGGCGTGCACCGGGGTCAAGGGCCGGGAGACCGTGGAGATCGACCACCCGGCCGGCGAGGAGACACAGTGGGACTGGTTCGAACGCCGCCACGCCCCCTGGGGGGCGACGGCGTATGTCCTGCTGGGCACTCTGAGCCACTCGGGGCGCACCCGGGGGGTCCTGGCCGAGGCCATGGACCAGCCCCATCTCATCGAGGCCATGGACGCGGTGATGCGCCGTCTGGGGGGCACGACGCGCATCTGGCGCACCGACCGCCTGGCCACGGTGATCGTGCCCGGAAGCCGAGACGTCCAGGCCAGCTTCGCTCCCGTGGCCAAGCACTACTCCGCCATCGTGGCGCCGTGCCCTCCCCGACGGGGCAACCGCAAGGGGGCGGTGGAGTGCGGCGTGAAGTACGTGTGCGGGCGCTGGTGGCGCACCATGACGGCGACCACGCCCACCGACGCCCAGGTCAGCCTGGACCGGTTCCTGTCCAGCGCCGGCGACGCCCGCCTGCGTCCCCCCGGCCGCTACGTCGATCCCGACGAGCTCACCGACGGGCAACGGCCGTCGTGGCCGACCGTCGGCGCCCTGGCCGATGCCGAGGTGCTCATGGCCCTGCCGGCGGTGCCCTACCCGGCCACGGTCGAAGTGACCCGGCCGGTCGACGACCGGGCCAGCGTCGCCTTCCGGGGCAACCGCTACTCGGTGGCGCCTGGCCTGGGTGGGGTCGAGCTCACCCTGCGCCATCGCCTGGGCACGGGCAGCCTCGAGGTGTTCTCACCGGCCGGCGCCCTGATGGTCTCCCATCGTCTGGCTCCTCCGGGCGCGGGCTCGATGGTGCGCACCTCCGAGCACCGTGCCGCTCTGGAGGCGGTGGTGCTGAGCCAGTTCTCCACCGCCCGGCCCTGTGACCGCAAGGCCAACAAGCCCCCGGGAACAACGGCGTTGGCCGAGCGGGCCCGGCTCATGGGTTCGGAGGGAACCGAGCCCGTCGTCGATCTCGCCGGCATGGCCGAGGTCATCCGCCTCGCCTTTCCGGGCATCACCGTCGTCTCCGCTGACGGCGTGGCCGGGGAGGTGTCGGCGTGAACGAGTCCTCCGACTACCAGCGCCTGCGGGCGCATCTGGGCTTCCTGCGCATGAGTGCGGCGGCCGAAGCACTGCCCGCCGAGCTGGACCGTGCCCGGGCGGACGGCCTCACCCACCAGGGGTTCCTGGAGCGGCTGCTGGCCATCGAAGTGGACGCGGTCGACGAGCGCCGGCGTTCCAGCCTGGCCCGCTTCGCCTCGCTGCCCTCGCCGTTCACCCTGGCCGACTTCGACTTCTCCGCCCAGCCCAGCGTCGACCACAAGCTGATCGCGGAGCTGGGGACGCTGCGCTTCGTGGAGGACGCCACCAATGTCTTGCTGATCGGCCCGCCCGGGGTGGGCAAGACGATGCTGGCCGTCGGCCTCGGCCACGCCGCAGTGGCGGCGGGGATGCGGACCTACTACACCACCGCAGCCGAGCTGGCGGCCCGCTGCCACCGGGCGGCGCTCGAGGGCCGCTGGGCCACCACCATGCGCTTCTACGCCGGGCCACGCCTGTTGATCATTGATGAGGTGGGCTACCTCCCGCTTCCGGCCGAGGCCGCCGCCGCGCTGTTCCAGGTCGTGGCCCAGCGTTACCTGAAGGGCAGCATCGCCCTGACCACCAACCTGGGCATCGCCAGCTGGGGCAGAGTCTTCAACGACGATCCCATGGTGGCGGCGGCCATGTTGGACCGTTTGCTCCACCGGAGCGTGGTGATCAACATCGACGGGGACAGCTATCGGATGCGCAGCCACCGGGCCCGGGCCGAGGCCACCCGGCGGGCGGTCAAGGGGTCATGATCGGCTTCGACGCCTGCCCGATCTGTGAAACCTCCCGACCGGCGAACCGCAACAACGACGGGCTGTGGTGCTGCTCCATCGCCTGCTACCGCGCCTTCCACGGCGCCGACGGGCTCGACACGGCATCCGGGGACGCGGTCACGACGACCTGCCCCGCCTGCCAGCACCCGTTCAGCCCGGTCGGCCTGCAGCGGTTCTGCTGTGAGGCGTGCCGGGTGGCCGTCTACCGACGGGATCGGAAGACCACGGTCGCCCCGGCGGTGCTCCGGCCCGCGCGCCGCCAGCCCCTCACCGTCTACGCGTGCGACCGTTGCGGCGCGCGGGCCCTCGGCGAGCAACGGTGTGACGAGTGCCGAAACCCGATGCGCCGGGTCGGCCTCGGTGGGTTCTGTCCGTGCTGCGCCGAGCCCGTCGCCGTCGAAGAACTGCTCGGCCAGGAGGTGATCGCTTGACAGCCGCGTAGGCTCAGATCAACCCACCAACCCCGCTGGACACCTGCGGGGTTTCGGTGATCGACAGTGCGGGATTTCCGTGATCCGCAGCAACCGACGCGCTTCGCTCGCCGACCGGGCCACTTGGTGGCCAAGTCAACGGCTTCGGCACGGGTAGCGTTCGTCGCCGGTAGCCGAGAGAGGACTTCACTTGAACCCACCAAAGCCCGCGCACCCGGCTGGACCGGCCGGCCGCAAAGCTGGTGGTTCGGCGCGCCGGTGGCCGCGCCGGGTCCTGATCGGCGTCAGCGCCGTGGCCATCGTGGCCACCCTGGCAGCAGGCAGCGGGTATGTGTATCTGCGGTATCGCTTCGGCCAGATCAAGACCCAACCCTGTGCATCCTGCGTCCCGGCGGGCAAGGAGATGACGGTGATGGTGGTGGGATCGGACAGTCGGGCCAACCTGTCGCCCCAGGAGGCGGCCTCGTTCTGCGAGAAGGCCGACTGCAGCGACCAGGCCGGCCCCGAGCACAGCGACACCCTGTTGCTCCTCCACGTCGGTGCTGGGGGGTCCAAGGCCACTGTGCTGTCCATCCCCCGTGACACCAACGTGGCCATCGCCGGGACCGCTCGCAGAGACCGGATCAACACGGCCTTCTCGGTCTCGCCCGACACCCTCATCACCACCATCCGGCAGAACTTCGGCATCGAGGTGAACCACTACGTTGTCGTCGACTTCGTTGGGTTCCGCCGAATCGTGGCCGCCGTCGGGGGCATCGACGTCTACTTCGCTGCTCCTGCCCGTGACGCCTTCTCCGGGCTCAACGTCGCCCAGCCCGGCTGCAACCATCTCGACGGCGACCAGGCCCTGGGATACGTCCGTAGTCGCCACTACGAGTATTTCGAGTCCGGCTCGTGGCATCCCGACCCCTACAGCGACCTCAGCCGGATCCAGCGCCAGCAGGACTTCATCCGCCGGGTCGTGCGCAAGGCCTTGGCCGTGCGCAACCCCTTCACCTTGAACCACCTCATCGACGCCGGATTGAGCCAGGGCGATCTGCTCAGCCTCGGTCGACGATTCCGCTCCCTGTCTCCTGACGCGGTGGATATGTTCACCCTCCCCACCGATCCCATCACCGTCGGCGGAGCCGCCGAGCTCAAAGTGCAACAGCCCGATGCCAGTCTCACCATCCAGCGCTTTCTCCAACAACAGCCGCCGCCCGCTCCCCCCGCCTCGGCCCCGACCCCCCTCGCCAACCAGGTCCGGGTCCGTGTCCTCAACGGCAGCGGCCGTCCGGGCCAGGCGACCGACGTGGCCAAACAGTTGGCCGACGCCGGCTTTGCGGTGGCCGGCACGGGCGACGCCAGTGCGTTCCACTACGCGGACACGGTGATCAGCTATGGCAGCGGCCAACAAGACAAAGCCTCCTCACTGCAGGCCCGGCTGCGGGGTCCATCCCAACTACGCCCCGATCCCAGCCTCCGAGGCGTGGACGCGGTCGTCATCACCGGCACGACCTTCGCCGGTGTCACCGCGGCTCCCGCCCCCGTCCCGGCGCCAAACACCGACGCGCAGGTCTCGACGACGGTCCCCCAGCCGACTCCGGGCGGGCCGCCCCCCAACCGAGGAGCACCCCCCCAGCCCCAGTGCTAGCCGGCACGAAACCTATGCTGAGCTGGCTCGCCACCCGCCCCCAAAGGTCGATCCGCTGGGCCAAGCCCGTCCGGCGACGTCGATTCGAGGACCACCAGTGCTGGCCAGGCCACGGCCATGACCGCTGCGCCGACGACCAGGCCTGAATCGTTGACCGCCGAGCCCACCATCGCCCCCACTGCCAGGGCCCACGCCGCCGCTCGCAGAGTCGGGCGATCGCCGATACGGGGCCGCACGGCGACCAGGGCGGCGCCGCCGATCACGATGAG
>JALYYN010000073.1 GCA_030946525.1 Actinomycetota bacterium
CGGGTGGTGCTGGCCGACACCAACGAGCTCAGCCCCGGAGTGGCCCAGCACCTGGGGCTGCCCGTGCTGCCCAACGTGCGTATCGCCGTCGACGCCGTACGCGACCGACACCACCGCCTGTCCGACACGCTGTTGGCTGTGCCCGAAGGTGGCTTCTGGGTGCTGGGCGGGCTGGCCGAGGTCGGCCAATGGGCCGAGATCAAGCCGGCCGAGGTGGCCGGGGTCATCGACGAGTTGGCCGAGGGCTGTGAGGTGGTGGTCATCCAGGCCGCCCCCGTCGTCGAGGACCTGGCCGGCTACGGCGGCCCCGACCGCTTCGGCATCACCCGGCGCCTGCTGGCTGACGCCGACCGGGTGGTGGGCGTGGCTGCGGCCACCCCCGCCGGCGTGGCCCAGCTGGCCTCGTGGATGGCCGACGTGCGGGTGGTGGCCTCCGACACCCCCATCGATCTGGCCCTGACCCGGGCCCCCGCCGACCGCTTCCGTCGGGGCGAGCTCACCGAGCGCCTGCAGGCCGACCTGGCCCCGGCGTCGATCACCCTTTTGCCGGCCGACCCCCGCCTGGCGCGGGCGGTGTGGGACGGCGCCCTGGTCCGGCGGGGCCCGTTCCGCAAGGCCATGGACGAGCTGGCCCAGGCCATCGTCCCCGCTCCGTCCAGGGGCCGGACAGGGAGGCATCGTGGGTAGCACCAACGGCCTGGTGGAGCGAAGCGTGTCCGAGCAGCTGTGGGAGCTGGTGCAGGCTGCGGTGGCCGACGAACAGCTGGAGCCGGGCCGGGACGCCCGGCACGTGGCCGACATCGCCACCCAGATCGTGACCCAGTACGGGCGGGAGGCGGCGGTGGGGGCGGCGGTGCCCCTGGCCGACCCTCCGGCCATGGTCGGGCGCCTGGTCCGCCTGGTGTGTGAGTACGGCCCGTTCTCCGATGCCCTGCGCCCGGAGTCGGGCGTCGAGGAAATCTTCATCGAGGACGAGCGGGCCTTCGTGATCGCCGACGGGCGCCTGCGCGGCATGGTCGACTCCACCAGCGCGACCATGAACCGCCACGTCGTGGACAAGCTGCTGGCCCCCACCACCGTGGCCCTCGACGCCACCACCCCCCACGTCCAGGCCCAGGTGCTCGACGGCCGGGCCCGGCTGACCGCGGTGGGTGCGCCGCTCATCGACGAGGGCGGCATCTCGGCCTGCATCCGCCTCTACGCCGAGCAGCGGGCCACGCTCGACGACCTGCTGCGCTGGGACTCCACCACCCCGGCGGTCAACAACTTCCTGCGCCTGCTCATGCGCCTGCCCGGCTCGGTGGTCCTCTCCGGCGAGCCTGCGGCCGGAAAGACCACCGCCTTCTCGGCCCTCCTGTCGGCCATCCCCGAGAACTTCTGCGTGCGCCTGGCCGAGGACTACCCCGAGTTGCCCAAGCCCCTGTTCGGCCGCTCCTACCGGACCCGTCCGCCCGACACCGAAGGGCGGGGCGCGGTGACTGTGCGGGACCTGGTCAGGATGATCCTGGGCTTGTCGGCCAAGTTCATCGGGGTCGGCGAGGTGCGTGGCGCCGAGTCTTTCGAGTTGGCCCGAGGTCTGCACGCCGGGACGGGCTTCGGGGTCACGGTCCACTCCCATTCGGCCTACGACGCGCTGGAGGCCCTGGTCATGACCGCGTTGCAGGCGGGCCCGAACGTCAATGAGCGCATGGTCCGCCAAGCCTTCTCCTCCCAGATCGACGTGATCGTGCACATCGAGCGCGACGACCCCAACATGCTGGCCGAGGGCGATGTCTATCGCCGCCAGATCACCGAAATTCACGTGGTTGATCGCGAGTTGCGCGACGACAGGTTCTCCACCCACGCCGTGTTCGAGCGGGCCGACGGCATGGGCTCTCCCCTGGTGTACACGGGAATGCCCCCGGGTCCGGAGCTGACCAGGCGCATGGAGCGCTTCCTGCCCAAGGGCCGTCGGCTGGTCCAGGGCCTCACCGGCAAGGCGGGCCTGACGTGAGCCTGCTGGGCGCCCTGTGCGCCGGTCTGGCCGTCTTCATCGTCGCCGCCCACCTGACCGGTCACGGGGCCGATCTGGGCCTGCGTATGCCCGGCGGGCACCGGCGCCGACGGGGGCCGTCCCGGGCCGTGTGGCTGCGCCAGGCCGAGGTGGCGGTGACCCCGGCGCAGTTCCGCTTCGTGTCCCTGGTGCTGGGCGCCGGGGCCCTGGTGGTGTTCTGGGGCCTGACCGGATCGTTGTGGGTGGGAATCGTGCCCGGAATCGTGGCCGGGCGCGGCCCGCAGGCGTACTTCGGCCGCCGCCGGGCCGAGCGCCTGGGCCGGGTGGTCGCCTCCTGGCCCGACGGCATCCGCCATCTGGTGTCCTCGGCCCGGGCCCGGGGCACGGTCCACCTGGCCCTGGTGGAACTGGCCCGCAGCGGCCCCGCTCCGCTGGTCGAGGCCTTCGCCGCCTACCCGGCCATGGCCGCCAGCGCAGGGACCAGGGCAGCGTTGGAGGTCATCCGCGAGGAACTGGCCGACCCCATCTCCGACCAGGTCATCGAGGTGCTCATCGTGGCCCATGACCAGGGCCAGGCCATCACCATGCGCATCCTGCGGGACCTGGCCGGACTCATCACCGAGGACCTCAAGGTGCTCAGCGAGATCCGCACCTCCAGCCTGGAGCACCGCATGGACGCTCGCCTGACCTTCGTGCTGCCCTGGGTGGTGCTGGTCGGCCTCACCCTGTCGGGCGGGGACTACCGGGCCTTCTACGCCAGCGCCGGCGGAGCGGTCGTGGTGGCCGTCGGTGGCGTCATGTGCCTCTCCGGGGTGGCCTGGGTCGAGCGCCTGGGCCGGATGCCGGTCCAGCGCCGGGTCCTGGGCGCGGCCAGCGGGGCCTCCCGGTGAGCCTCTCGGTGGCGCCCGCCGCCATTCCCGGCGCGCTGTGCGCGGCGCTGGCCGTGGGCTGTGCGGTGATGGCCGTGGCCCGTCCCCCGCGTCGGCTCGGCCCCCGGGTGCACGACTACACCCTGGTGGCCCGCTCCAAGCTGGGTTCGGGGCCGGGGGTGTTGTCCCTGACCCGCCCGCCGGCCTCGGCCACCGGCGCCCTGGTGCGGGTGTTGGGGCCGATGCTCGACGAGGCCGCCCGCCGGCTGGGACGGCTGCTCGGCATCTACGACGACGAGCTGTTGGCCCTCGAGCTGCGCCGGGCCGGCATCCGGGGCATGAGCCCGAAGCGCTACCGCAAGCAGCAGCTCCTCATCGGCGTGGCCGGCGCCGTGGGAGGGATCGCCCTGGGAGCGTTATGCGGGGCCAGCCTGGGCGGCTCGCCCACTCCCTTTGCCGTGCTGGGCGGCTTCTGCGGCTTCGCCGCCGGCGCCACCTGGCGCACCGGCGAGCTCGGTCGGCGGGTGAAGGAGCGCCAGGAGCGCATGCGCGGCGAACTGTTCAGCCTGTGCCAGGTACTGGCCATCTACGCCCGGGCCACCCCCAACCTGCTGTCCATCACCGAGGCGGTGGCCGAGCGCAGCCGGGGCCAGCTGGCCGAGGAGATGCGCGAGGTGCTGCGCCGCATCGAAGCCGGCACCGCGGCCGAGGCCGCCTTCTTCGAAGCCGCCCGCCTCACCGCCGAGCCCGCGGCCGGGCGGCTGTACCGGACCATGGCCACCGCGGCCCGCTCGGGGGGCGACATCGCCGATGCCCTGCTGGCCCAGTCGGGTGACATCCGCGACGCCCAGCGCGAGGAGATCAAACAGTCGGCCATCAAGCGCCGAGGCGCCATGTTGGCCCCCCTTCTGCTGCTGCTGGCCCCCACCATGCTGCTGTTCATCGTGGCCGCCTTCCCCCGCATCCTGCTGGGGTTGTGATGCAGCCGCCGAGTGCTCCACCCAAACCAGAACAACGAAGGAGAGGTCCATGACCCAGCCCACGTCCACCACCCGCAACGCCAACCTCCTTTGGGCCTACGTGGCCGTCGCCTCACTGGCGCTGGGGGCCGCCGGCTTCGTCGGGGAGCGCCTGGCCCCGATCACCAGCCGGGCCCGACGGGACGAGGCCGGCTTCGGTGAGATCAGCCAGGGGGTGGCCATGGGGGCCCTCGGCGTGCTGGCTGTCATCGCCGGCTTCACCGTGTTCCGTCCGGTCATGACCGCCATCATCACCAAGATCAAGACGGACGTCCTGGGTCAGAACTGAAAGCCCGTGTCCGGCCGACGCCCGCGTTTCGTGCCCGCCAGGCTGCGGGGGGAGGGGGGGTTCACCGCTGCCGCCTACATGGTGGTGGTGGGCCTCAGCCTCCTCCCGCTGGTCTGGTTCGCCAACATCGGCGTCTACCTCTATGGGCAGGGGGCGGTGCACGACGCCCTCGACGAGGGAGCCCGGGCCGGGGCCCGGGTGGGTGTCGACTCCACCGCCGTGTGCCAGCAGCGGGCCCGGGCCACGCTGGGCAACGTCCTCGGCGGCACCATGGGCCGAGGCGTCACCGTGACCTGTGACGAGTCCAATGGTGTGGTCCGGGCCCGGGCCACGGTGCACTTCGGTTCGTTCCTGCCCCCGGTGCCGGACTGGAACTTCGCTGCCACCGCCGCCGTGGTCAAGGAGCAGGTGAGTTGAGGATCGCCTCCCGTCTGCGGGGCCGGGGCGAGGGAGGCTTCATCGTCGCAGAATGGGCGATGGCGGTCGGCTTCCTGCTCCTGCCCGCCTGTCTGCTGGTGGTGTCGTTCCCGCGGTGGTCCGAGCGCCAGAACATGGCCGAGACCGCCGCCGCGGAGGCATCGCGGGTCGTGGCCATCGCCAACGACACCGACAGCGGCATCGCCAATGCCCGGACCCTGGTGGTCGAGATCGCCGCAAACCACGGGGTGGACCCGGCCACCGTCTCAGTCAGCTTCACCGGCCGGACCACCCGGGGGGGAGTGGTCACGGCGTCGGTCAGCGTGGACCTGCCCGCCCTGTCGGTGCCGGGCGTGGGGTCGCTGGGCTCGGTGCACTGGAGCACCAGCCACAGCGAGGCCGTCGATCAGTACCGGGGCTTCGCACCATGACCCCGGCCCAGCCCAGGCGGCTCTGGGTGTTGGTCGTCCCAGGAGATGAAGCGACGGTCCCAGGCGTCAGAGGTGTTGTCGCTGCCGGTCGTGGCGGGCGCTGCCCTCCGGCTGGCGCTACGGCTTCCTGGAGTGCACGCGATTGCGCCGGTGCGAGGCTGGCTGCTCGTAGCCCAGCCGTGCAATGGAACCCGCTGGCGTCTTCACGCCCCGTGGGACGCTCATCGAGCGAGGCCGGCTTCGTCACCGTGTGGGTCCTGGGTCTGACCATCATGATGCTGGCCATCGCCGGGGTCACCATCGACTTCTGGCGGGCGGTGGCCACCCAGCGCTCGGTGTCGTCCGTCGTCGACAGCGCCGCCATCGCCGGGTCTTCGGGGATCGACGAGGCCGCCTTTCGCGCCAGCGGCGGCAAGGTCGTCCAGCTCGACCCGGCCCGGGCCCGGGCCTTGGCCCAACACAGCCTCGCATCCCAGCCCGAAGCGGCCAGGCTGGTGGACACGGCCATCGACGTGACGCCCGCCCGGATCACGGTGACCGCCGGGCGGCAGCTGGAATTCACATTGGTACGGGTGCTGCAGCCCGGCGAAGCACCTGCGGTACTGCACGCCACGAGCACCGTCGACGCGAGGAGAGCCGGATGAGTTGGCGAGACGATCACCGCACGACAACCGTCCCGCCGCTGGACCCCTCCCGGCCGGACGCGAGCGCCGAGCCCCCCAGCCCGCCACCCCTCGCTCTGTGGCGCAAGGTGCTGCTCATTCTCATCGGTGTGGCCCTCGTCGGCGGCCTGGCCAGCCTGCTCGTGACCCGGCATTCAGGGTCGACTGCGGCCCGGGGGGGCGGCCCGGGAGCGACCGTGTCCCAGCCCCAGACAACGCCGGCGACCACGCCGGCCCAGAGCGACCGGCCCCCTCCTCTGCTCAACACGGGCGAGGACTGGAACGCGATTGCGCGAAGCATCATCGCCTACAACGACTGGCTCCACGTGCACCCACACCCGGAGCTGCTGGACCAGATCATGGTGCCCACTGATAAGGACTACGCCGACACGAAGCTCGGCCTCACCAACCTCGCCACGAAGGGCTGGCATTACGACCCAGCGCTGCCGCCGACGGATGTGCAGCACGTGGAGGTCTCCACTCGCATCAGCCCGACCCGAGTGGGCGTAGTCATCAAGCTCGGCCCGGCACCGCAGTTCCGCGTCGTGGACCCGACTGGGAAAGTCATCCAGGACACTCCGGCCACGACCGATGGCAACTTGGTGGAGTGGACCCTCGTGCAAAGCCCTGGGGATCCTCACTGGCGCCTCGTCGACGTCCTCCCACTATGAGACGTATCTGGGTACTGGCCGTTCTTGCTGGTGCGATTGGGTCGCCGGCGCTGGCCCAGCAGGCGGGGGGACAGGAGTCCCCACCCGTAACAGCTGTGGGGAACCTCCAGAACGGCCACCTGGGCGTTGGCCTTGGCGGGCCGGGAGGACCTAGTCAGCCAGCCCCGACTTCCAACGCGGGAACGGCGGGGACCTCGGGGCCGACGCAGGTGATCCCGGTGTCGGCAAGGTCGGGCTCCGGCTCGGGTGGTACGCAAGCGCCGCCCCCCGTCGCCTGGGCGCGGCACTACCTCGGCGACGCCAGCGACCCCGGCTATGGCGTCAACAGCCCCATCGTCTGCCAGTCGAGCACTGGTCAGAAATTCGCCGGCCGGCCCTACGAGGACGTGGGCACGGATCGGGCCACCGGCCAGGTCGTAGCCCGCCAGACCGGATGTGAGAACCCAGCCGCGCCCACCCAGCCGGGAACCGGGGCCACGAACGCGCCGCCTCCTCCGGCCCCGCCCACGCCGGCCGAGATTTGGGCCCACGTCCCATTGCCCACGCCGGTGCTCGCTCTCAACCCGTCGATCAATGGACTCACCGGTCTGCCCACGTGGCTGTGGGACCCGAACGGCGGGGCGCCAGTGAACGGAACGGTGAACCTCAGGGGCTACACCGCCACCGCCACTGCGTCGCCGATCCACTGGGAGTGGCGCATGTGGAGGCCGGGCGACACGCCCAACGTAAACCCCAGTCCGATCGTTGTGGCCGATCGCTCCGGCACCGAGGCCCGGCCGGCTGGGACGTACATGTACGAGACCCGTGGCGACTACACGGTCACCCTGACGGTCACCTGGGCCGGGACCTACACCTACGCCGGCAACGGCGTCGGCCCCGCTGTCAACAACCTGGGCAGCGACACCAAGACCTCCACCCAGGCCTACCACGTCGTCTCGATCCGGGGGGCCCGGATTGGCTAGCCGACGGGCCGCCGTGTTGACTGCCCCACCGGCGCTGGGTCGACGGCGCCCGGAGCCACAGCGTCCCCAACGCATTCCCCGGGACCACCCCGGCGCTCAGCTCGGGCTGCTGATGGCGTGCGAGGCAATCGCGGTGATGGGACTCACACGGCTGGGTGGCGTGCGCCGCTGGCACGTCGACTGGGTGCACTTCTGGGGCTGGCTCCAGGCGGCCCCGCTGGGCGACGCCCTGGCCGGCATCCTGCGCTGGACCATGCTGGCCCTGGCCTGGTGGCTGCTGGCCTCCTCGGTCCTCTACAGCGTTGCGCGCCTCTCGAAAGTTCCGGCCCTCATCCGGGGCACCGGGTGGCTGACCGTGCCGTTCGTACGCTTCGCTGTCGATCGGGCCTTGGTGGTGACGTTGGCCGCGTCGACGGTGGTGGGGGCCCGCGCTGGCGCGGCCTTTGCCCAGACCCCAACTGGTCCTCCCGTTGCCCGGGCCACGGTGTCGGCCAGTCCCACTCCGGGGTGGAACGGGGCGAAGGCTTCAGTGGCATCACGTGCGACGGCGTTGCCGGTGGTCGACACGGTCGCCCTTCGATCGCCGGCGCCGGCAACGGCCTCGCTGGGTGCCCCGCCCCTCGCCGCCGCCCGCCAGTGCGAGGTGCAGGTCGACGACAACCTCTGGAGCATCGCCGCCGCACACCTGGCCGAGGTCACCGGTCAAGACGCGTCCAGCCTCGGTGCCGGAGACATCGCTTCGTATTGGTGGGGTGTCGTCGATGCAAACCGGGCCACGCTGCGGTCGGGCCATCCGAACCTTCTCTACCCCGGGGAGGTGGTCGTCCTCCCGGCGGTGATGGCCACGGGTGACGGCTTCGCTGCTGGGTCCACCGTCGTCGCTCCGTCCGCCTCGGCTCCAGCGTCTTCTGCGCCAGCAGCGCCATCTGCGCCATCTGCGCCATCTGCGCCGGTGTCGGCATCGGCCCCACTGCCCGCCCCGCCGGCAGCGACGGTCGCTCCTTCGACGCCAGCGGCCACGACCACGCCCACGCCCATCCCGGTGACCACGCCCACGACGATTGATGCCGCTCCCACTTCGATACCGGCGGCGCCGTCGAGGACCGTGGTCTCCCCCGCCGCGGCCCCTGCGGCCGGGCCTGGGTCTACGGCGGCCACCAGGACGCCGGCGCCTGCCGGGCGCAGCGCCGCCGACAAGAGACGGGCCCGGCCCGTCGTGGCGGTGAACCCCTGGGCCCTGCGGGCGGGCATGGCCGGCGCCCTTGGCCTTCCTGTACTGGCGCTGGGAGGATGGCTGGCCAAGCTCCGCCGGGGCCGGGTCGTCCAGGCGTCACGGGTCCGACCCGGCCAGGACGTGGTCCGGACCGAGCCTGAGTTGGAGCCGCTCGAGCGGACCGCCAGGATCATCGTCGCCGACCAGGCCGAGGAGTGGATCGACGCCACCCTTCGGGCCCTGAGCGCCTCGTTGGCCGAGTCTTCGCTGGTCGCGGTGCCCGAAGTGCGCTGCGTGCGGGCCGGGGACATGGGCGTCGAGGTCCTGCTGGGCGAGCCGTCCAGCGCCGCCCCCGAGGGCTGGGAGGTGGCCGACGGTGGCCATCTGTGGCGGGTCCCGGCCGACGTCGAGCTCGACGAGCTGATCCGGAGGGGGGAGGGGTACCCGGCCTTTGCCCCCGCCCTGGTCAGTCTTGGGGCCACTCCTGAGGGGCCGATCCTGGTCGACCTGGAGGGGTTGGGCGTCCTGTCGGTCGAGGGCGACGCCGACCGGGCCCGGGCCTTCCTGAGCGGCGCCGCCCTCGAGCTCTACAGTGCCACCTGGGCCCAGGGCATCGACCTCCGTGTCTACGGCCTGAGCGGCTTCGAAGGCCTCGACGGCGTGGCTGTGACCGACGGGGCGTCCTTGGTGCGAGAAGTGGCCAGCATGGCCCGGCTGGTGGGTGACGGCCTGGGCACAGCCACGGCGGTATCCGCCAGCCGCACCGGCGACGGCGAGCCCTGCTACCCGACGGTGGTGGTCGTGGGCCCCGACGTCGACGCCACCGTGGTTGATGAGTTGGTCAAGGTGGGCGCTCGGCGGGCCGGCGTGGCCGTGGTCGGAGTCGGGCCCCTGCAGGCCGTGGGCTGGCAGCTCGTGGTGGCCGCCGAGGGCGCCGCCATGCTCAAGCCGCTTGGTCTGGGCGTCCGAGTGGCTGGCGTGGCCAACGTGGCGTCGTCATTCGCCGGCGAAGGCAGCGGGAGGAGTCAGCATGACGAGGAGCCCGACTCGCCGCCCGAGGACCCGACGGTCGCGGCGGCGACCCCGACCACAGCGGCCCTGGTGGTGGATCAGGCCGGACTGGACCAGCAGACGATCGATGCCGCGGTGCGGGGCATGGCTGCGGTCGAAGACCTGACAGAGGTGACCCCGACGGCCCCGACGAGCCCGGCCAAGAGTGGCCAGCCCACGCTGCGCCGCCGCCAGGACTGCGAGGTGTGGGTCTCGGTGCTCCGCCGGCGCCCGGAGGTGAGCGGTGCGCCTCAGATCAAAGGCCGCAAGCTGATCGAGGTGCTTGTGTACCTGGCCGTCTACGGCGCAGAACGCCTGGTGCCCAGCGGCGAGCTGCGGACCAACTGCTGGATCCCCAAGCCCGCGCCCGCTACCGATGAGGAGCGACGGCGCTTCCAGGAGGTGACACCCAAGGCGGTCTATGAGGCCATGTCCCGGCTCCGCAAGCAGCTGGGCGAGGGGACCAGGGGATGGCACCTTCCCGTGGCCGTCGACGGCGCTTACGGCATCGGTGCGGGCGTGGGCTGTGACTGGACGTTGTTCCGCGGCCTGGTCCAGGCTGCGGCCGACGCGGTCGCCGACCACGACACCGACAGGGCGCTGGCCCTCTACCGCGAGGCCCTCGAGCTCGTCCAGGGCGACGACCCCTTCGCCGACGTCCTTACCTCTGGTCCCGCCGACAGCGACGGGCCCTACGCCTGGGCCGAGAGCCGCCAGCTGGTCACCGACATCCGCCTGGCCGTGGGCAAGACGGTCAAGGATGCAGCCGCCCTGGCCACGCCCGTCGATCCCCGGCTGGCGGTATGGGCCACCGAGGTCGGCCTGGAAGTGCTGCCCCTGCAGCTGACCCTGTTCGACCTGCAGATGGTGGCGCTGGCCGAGCTGGGGGACGCGGCCGGGTTGGAGCGGACCCAGATGGCCAAGTGCTGGGCCCACGAGCAACTCGACCCCGACGGTGGCGTACCACCCGAGACCGTGGAGCTGTACCGCCACCTCATGGCCAAGATGGCCCAGCGGGAGACAGTCGAGAGCGCGCCCTGACCGCTCAGGCTCCCCGACGCTCTGGATGGCGCTCCCCGTGGAATTCAAGGTGGCCTCCGCCTGGCATTCTCCCGCTGCCACCTGGCGAGGGGCCTCGACGCCCCCACCGCCAAGTCCCCGGCGGCCACGTCACCAACCAAGCGTCTGGCGACGAAGTCGTCGGGGCGCCAGGGGCGCCAGGGGCGCCAGGGGCGCCAGGGGCGCCAAAGAAGGCTGTCCCGGCGAAAGCGGCTGTCAAGAAGCGGTAGGAAGAAGCCGCCGGTACGCCCCGCAGCCGGCGTTGTGGGCGCCCTCCGTGGGCCCGCGACTCCATGATATTGGGACACCGTGTCGAGCGCCCTGCCGACTGTTGCCAACGTCGTCGCCGCCGACCACCGCCCCGATGCTGGTCGCTGCGCATCTTGGCCCCAGCAGCCCTTTGGGCGGCGTCGGAGGCGGGGACGTACTCGTCACCGCCACGGTGGCCGTGGTCTCATACGGCGTGACTAGCGGGATCTTTGCCGCCCTGGTCATAGGGCTGGCGGATAGATGCGCACGGCCATAACCGTGGCCGCCTCGTTGTTGCGATCGAGCATCGTCTGGGTGGCCCCGCCTCCGATGCCCTCCAGCTGCTCCGGCGAGTCACCCCGGGACACTGTCGACCGTGGCAGGTGAGTCCAGCCTACCTACGAGCGGTGACCGAGTCAGTGTGAGCACCGCGACGACGATGACGACCATGCTCAGGACTTCGAGCATCGCCGCGCCGGGGCGGAAGGCGATGCGCTCATGGAAGGCGACCACCCCGATGATCGCCGAGGCGAGGGGGTCGGCGATGACCACCATCGGCATGGACGCGTCGAGCGGCCCGGCGTGCAGCGCGCTCTGGGCCAGGAGGAACCCCAGGCTGGCGATGATCAGCCACACGTATGGCTCCCAGGAGGTAAGGGCCTCCATCGCCCCCTGGTTGAGGACGTGGCCCGACGCCTTGGCGAGCGCCGCGGTCAGCGCAAAGATCGCCCCGCTGCTGGCGCCGAGACGCCTGGCGCGGGCCCGTCCTGGTGAGCGCGGCGCGCCGAGCAGCAGAATGGCCACCACCACCGCGATGCCCGCGATGACGGCGATCCACCCCACACCGGTTGCGCGCGAGCGGCCCCGGGTGGGGTTGGCGAGGACCAGGAACACGGACAGACCGCCGATCAGCCCAACGGCGCTCAGCCACTCCTTGGGCGCGAGGCGGCGATGGGACACGGCGGCCGCCGCCGGGAGGGCGAAGAGCAGCCCGGTGATCAGCAGCGACTGGACCACGATCAGTGATCCATGGCGGAGCGCCAGGAACTGGAGGATGAAGGCGGCCAGGTCGGTGACATTGCCCAGCAGCCAGCGAGGTCGGCGAACCAGCTGCAGGAGCAGGCCCGGGCGCATCGAGTGCTCGTCATCCACAGTGGCGGCCGCAGAGTGCTGCAACACCGAGGTGACGCC
>JALYYN010000089.1 GCA_030946525.1 Actinomycetota bacterium
CCGGGCCGGACTCATGCAGAGATGCGCATGCTACGATCAGCGGGTGCCTCTCGCCGCCGATACGGCCCTGCGCCACGCGCCCGAGCGGGCTGCGGTCGACCACCCGGGCCTGGCGGCCACCGCCGCCCTGTTGAAGGCCCTGGCCAATGTCCACCGGCTGGCCATCCTGCTGGAGCTGGACGACGGCCCCCGGTGCGTCCACGAGCTGGTCGGCGCGCTCGGCATCTCCCAGCCCCTGGCCTCCCAGCACCTCCGGGTCCTGCGGTCGATCGACATGGTCCGCGCCGAGCGCCGGGGCCGGGAGACCGTCTACTCCCTCGGCGACCAGCCCGGCGCCCGCATCGTCCACGACGCCCTGGTGCACGCCAGGGAGAGGAGCACGGCATGAGCGCCGGCATATTGCACACCACCGACCACGGAGAAGAGCGCTGAGCGGGGCACAGGGGCTGCTGGCGGCCGGCGAGGCCGAGCGCCTGCACCGGGAGGCGTCGCGACTACTCGGCGCCCTCGACCAGCGCTACACGTCGAGCCGGCGCTCGCTGGTGGAGGCCATCGCCCACGCCGGGCGGCCGATGACCATGCCCGAGATCCTCGCCTCCGCCGCCGGCGTGCCCCAGAGCTCGGCCTACCGCAACCTGACCGTGCTGTGCGAGGCGGGGGTGGCCCGACGCCTGGCCGGCGCCGACGACCTCGGCCGGTTCGAGCTGACCGAGGATCTGAGCGGGCACCACCACCACCACCTCGTCTGCTCGAAGTGCGGGACGGTTGCCGACGTGCCCACGTCGGCCCGCCTGGAGCGGGCCCTCGACGAGGCGGCCCGCCTGGCCGCCGAGGAGACGGGCTTCGCGGTCACCGACCACCGCATCGACCTGGAGGGCCTCTGCCCGGCGTGCCACTGAGCGGCCCCCGCACACCCGGTCGTTTTCCAGCTCCCGGATCCGGGGAGCATGGTGGCATCACCGTCCTGACCGCCGCACCTCCGCTTCCGACCAGCCGCGGGCCCCTGTCCGAGGCCCTGCTCGACGTGCTGCGCGGCCCGCGGGCTGCGGCCGGGCTGGCGCCGGACCCGGACGCCGACCCCTGGGGGGAGGACCTCCAACTCGCCCTCTACCTCTGCTACGAGCTCCACTACCGCTCCTTCGAGGGCGTGGACGACGACCTGGAATGGGATCCCGATCTGCTCCGCTTCCGGGCCGGCCTGGAGCGCCCGTTCCTCGACGCGCTCCGCGGCGCGGTCGACGGGGGCGACGACGTCGATGCCGCCCTCGCCGCCCTGCTCGTCGTCCCCACCGCCGGGACCGGCCCGTCATGGCATCTGGCCGAGCGGGGCGACCGGGGGCAGCTACGCGAGTACGTCGCCCACCGGTCGCTCTACCACCTGAAGGAGGCCGATCCGCAGGCGTGGGTGATCCCCCGCCTCGACGGGCAGGCCAAGGCGTCCTTCGTCACCGTGGAGCACGACGAGTACGGCGCCGGCCGGGCCGAGCGCCTGCACGCCCGGATCTTCGCGGGGATGATGGCTGACCTCGACCTCGACCCGGGCTACGGCCGCTACCTCGACGTCACCCCCGCCGTCACCCTGGCCATGGTCAACGCCATGTCGCTGTTCGGGCTGCACCGCAGCCTGCGGGGCGCCCTGGTCGGCCAGTTCGCCAGCGTGGAGATCACCTCGTCACCGGGCTCCGCCCGCCTGGCCCGGGCCGTCGAGCGCCTGAACGACGGAAGGGGAACGGAGTTCTACGTCGAGCACATCGAGGCCGACGCGGTCCACGAGCAGCTGGTGCGGGGCGGCGTCGTCGCCGGCCTGCTGGACGGCAGTCCCGAGCTAGCCGCCGACGTGGTCTTCGGCGTCCAGGTCGACGCCCTTCTCGAGGACCGCTTCGGCGACCACCTGCTGGCTGCCTGGGGCGCCGGTCAGTCCTCGCTGCTCGCCCCGCTGCCCGAACCCGTCCCGCTGGCCGGACCCGCCTGAGCGTCGGGCCGGGCCCGCTCCCGGTGGCTGGTGTCGCAGAACGGGAAGCGCTTGCTGCGCCGGCACGCGCAGATGGCCACGACCGGTCGCTCGGAGCGCACCTCGCTGCCGTCGGCCAGGACCACTTCGACGGGCCCCTCGACCAGCATCGGGCCTCCGGGGACCAGCGTCACCCGCCGGGCGTCATCCGGGCGACTGGGCACGCACCACCACCAGTTCCTCGTCGCGCTGCCCCGGGGCGACCAGGCCGCGGTCCTCGAGAAGCTGGGCGCGGGCGGTCATCACCGGCCCGAACGGCTCGACGCACCGCCCCACCACCTCGGCGTCGAGGCCGGAAGCCTGCAACTGGCCCACAGTGAGATCCTCCCCGCACAACGAGGAGAACACGAGGAGCAGCACCCCACCGGGGGCCAGGTGGGCGGGCGCCTCGGCGCAGATCCGGTCGAGCACGGCCCGGCCGTCGGTGCCGGCGTCCCAGCAGCGGGCCGCCCCGCCGGTCGGGAGACGGTCGTCGGCGGCGGGGACGTAGGGCGGGTTCGACAGGATGACGTCGAACGTCTCCCCCGCCACCGGCTCCAGCAGGTCGCCCTGGAGCACCCGCACGTCGAGCCCCCGGCAGCGGGTGTTGAGCCAGGTGGCCACGACGGCGCGCCGGGAGATGTCGATCGCGGTCACCCGGCCCACGCCGTGGCGGGCGGCGGCGACGGCCAGGGCGCCGCTTCCGGTACACAGGTCCAGCACCCGGGTGTCGGCGGTCAGCTCCTCGTTGCCGAACGCGTCGGCGAGGAACCAGGTGTCGCCCTGGGGCCGGTACACGGTGGGAGGCCGGAGAAGGAGCACCGCAGGTGGTTCTCTCCCGGAGCCGCCGTCGTCAATCCACCGTCGCTCAATAGATGCGTCAGGAACGGATCAGGCGGGCGCCGGCGGCGGGGACCAGGAACGCCCCCGACCTGAGCAGCAGCCTTCACGTGGGCGAGGTCCTGCAGGTTTCCCGGCGGCTCGCCACGCTTGAAATGAGACTCATCCTCATTCTAGAATGAGGATCATGCTCAAAAGTCGTCCGTCGTCCGCCGTCAGGATGCAGCGGGCAGCTCGCTTGTCACGGCGGAGTGTGCGTGCGCTGCTCCTCGTTCCTGCCCTGGGGGTGGCTCTCGGGGCGTGCGGGTCGTCGTCCACCACCGCGGCGGCCGGCACGGGTACTCCCGTGGTTGCGTCGATAAACGCCTGGGGGAGCATCCTCGCCCAGCTCGGGGGCACCCACGCCACGGCCAAGAGCATCATCACCAATCCCAACACCGACCCCCACTCCTACGAACCGAGCCCGGCCGATGGCCGCTCGGTGGCCGCCGCCCGCCTGGTGATCCTCAACGGCCTGGGCTACGACTCCTGGGCCGACAAGCTGCTGGAAGCCAATCCGGATGCATCAAGGGTCGTGATCAACGTGGGGAAGCTGGTCGGTGTCGGTCCGGGAGGCAATCCGCACCGGTGGTACTCGCCGGCCGATGTGGAGAAGGTCGCCGACACCATCACCGCAGACCTCAAGACGCTGGATCCGGCCAACGCCGCCTACCTCGACGAACAGCGCCAGGTCTTCGAGAACCAGGGCCTGGGCCGCTACCACTCGCTCATCGCCGACATCAAAGCCGCCTACGCCGGCACCGCGGTGGGGGCGAGCGAGAGCATCTTCGCCCCTCAGGCCGAGGCCCTCGGCCTGAACCTGGTGACCCCGCCGTCGTTCCTCAACGCCATCAGCGAGGGCACCGACCCGTCTCCGGCGGACAAGGCCACCATCGACAACCAGATCGCCACGAAGGCGATTGGGATCTACGTCTACAACAGTCAGAACAGCACGCCCGACGTCGCCGCCCAGGTCAAGGCGGCCAAGGCCAAGGGCATCCCGGTCGCGGCGGTCACCGAGACGCTGTCGCCGCCGAAGGCCACGTTCGAGGAGTGGCAGGCGGCGCAGCTCCAGACCATCGAGGACGCCCTGCGCCAGGGCGCCGGCCGGTGACCGCCATCGGAGGCACCGACCACCCGGCTGCCATGGAGGTTCCGTCGCCGGCCGGCGAGGGCGAGCACGGGCCGGTGATCGCCGTGACCGGAGCGGAGGTGTCGGTCGGGGGGCGCGTGGTCTGGCGAAGCGTCACCCTCCGTGTCGGCGCAGGAGAGTTCGTGGCCGTTCTCGGCCCGAACGGCGTGGGCAAGTCGACCCTGCTCAAGGTGATCCTCGGGCTGGAGGCGCCCGCCGCCGGGCAGGTGGAGGTGTTCGGCGACCGCCCGGGTCGCCACAACGACCGCATCGGCTATCTCCCCCAGCGCCGCGCCTTCGATCCCAACATGCGCATCCGGGGTGCCGACGTGGTCCGGCTCGGCCTCGACGGGGACCGGTGGGGCGTGCCCCTGCCCGGGCGCCTGGGCCGCAGACGGAGCGCTGACCGGGACCGGTTGGCCGAGACCATCGACCTGGTCGGGGCCACCAGCTACGCGGGTCGACCCATCGGGCAGTGCTCGGGCGGGGAGCAGCAGCGCCTGCTCATCGCCCAGGCCTTGGTCCGCCGACCCGAGCTCCTGCTGCTCGACGAGCCCCTGGACTCACTCGACCTGACCAACCAGGCCGCCATCAGCGCCCTCGTGCGGGACGTGTGCCGGTCTCTCGGGGTGGCGGTGGTCATGGTCGCCCATGACGTCAACCCGATCCTGGCGCACCTCGACCGGGTCATCTACCTCGCCCCCGGTGGGGCGGTGATGGGCCCGCCCTCCGAGGTCATCACCTCCGAGACCCTGACCATGCTCTACGGGACACCGGTCGACGTCCTGCGTGACCGGCGGGGCAACCTGGTGGTCGTCGGCCAGCCCGACACCCACTCGCACCATCACCTGGGCCACTGATCCCCTTGCTGGCGGCCGTACCCGCCGACTCGGCGGCGCACCTGTCGTGGAACGTGGTCGACGACCTCCGACAGGTCCTGGCCTATCACTTCATGTTCAATGCCCTCCGGGCCGGGACGATCGTGGCCGTGGTGGCCGGACTGGTGGGATGGTTCATGGTCCTGCGACGCCAGGCCTTCGCAGGCCACGCCCTGGCCGTGATCGGCTTCCCCGGCGGGGCCGGCGCCACCTGGCTCGGGATCAACGTGGCCTATGGCTTCTTCGGCTTCTGCGTCGGGGGCGCCCTCGTCATCGAACTGGCCAGCGGTGGACGTCGGTCGGCAGGGGGCGGCCACAGCGACGAGTCGGCCGTCGTCGGCACGGTGCAGGCCTTCGCCCTCGGCTGCGGGTTCCTGTTCGTGAGCCTCTACAAGGGCCTCCTCGACGGCGTCAATGCGCTGTTGTTCGGCACGATCAGCGGGGTCAGCGACGCCCAGGTCCGGATCCTGGCCGGCGCCGGAGCCGTCTGCGTGGTGGGCCTCGTCGTCCTGGGCCGGCCCTTGCTGTTCGCGTCGTTGGACCCCGTCGTCGCCAGGGCGCGGGGGGTGCCCGTCCGGCTCGTCTCGGTCGCCTTCCTCGTGCTGCTGGGCGTGGCTGCGGCCGGCACCAGCCAGGTCACCGGCAGCCTGCTCGTCTTCGCCCTCCTCGTCGCCCCGGCGGCGGCCGCGCAGCAGCTGACCGCCCGGCCCGGCCTCGGCCTGGGCCTGTCGGTGGTGCTGGCTGTCCTGGTCACCTGGTTTGGGGAGGTCATCGCCTTCTTCTCGATCTATCCCATCGG
>JALYYN010000097.1 GCA_030946525.1 Actinomycetota bacterium
CGGCGGTACCCGATGGCCCCGCTGATCGAGCCCGGGACCAGGCCGATGGTGTTGGAGACGTTGGCGACCACCGGCGGGTAGCCCAGGGCCAGCAGGGTGGGGAAGGTGATGAGCGACCCGGAGCCCACGATGGTGTTCAGCGTTCCGGCCGCCAGCCCGACACCGAGGACGGCGAGGGCGGCGGCGGGCGACATGGTCGACCGATTGTGCCCGGAAAGTTCCGAACCGTCCGGAATAAACACAGCCCTGGCTTGGTCTAACCTCTCGCCATGCCTACTGCGATCGTCACCGGAGCGTCACGAGGACTCGGTCTCGCACTTGCCCGTGCGCTGGCCCAACGAGGTTGGAACCTGGTCGTCGACGCCCGGGGCGGCAACGCCCTGCGGGCCGCCACCGCCAACCTGGCCGCGTCGGTCGCCGGCACCGGGGAGGTGGTCGCCCTCGCCGGCGACGTGGCCGACGACGCCCACCGCCGTGAGCTGGTGGAGGCCGCCGTACGCCTCGGCGGCGTCGACCTGCTCGTCAACAACGCCAGCCTGCTCGGTCCCAGCCCGCAGCCACCCCTGTCGAACTACCCCCTCGACGAGTTCAGGAAAATCTACGAGGTGAACGTCACCGCTCCCCTCGCCCTGATCCAGCTGGCCCTTCCCGTGCTCGTCGAGTCGCCGCAGGGCGCCATCCTGAACGTCACCTCCGACGCCGGCGTAGAGGGCTACGAGGGATGGGGCGGGTACGGCTCCTCGAAAGCCGCCCTCGAGCAGCTCTCGAAGATCCTGGCCGCCGAAGTGCCCACCGTGGCGGTGTGGTGGGTCGACCCCGGCGACATGAACACCCAGATGCACCAGGAGGCGTTCCCCGGCGAGGACATCTCCGACCGGCCGCCGCCCGAGGACAGCGTGCCCGGCATCATCCGCCTCATCGAGGACCACGCCCCGAGCGGGCGCTACCAGGCAAGGGGCGAACAACCATGACCGCCACCCTCACCACCCGGCCGCCCATCGTCTTCGAGCTGCCCCATGACCTCGAGGCCCACGAGCCCCCCGAGGCCCGCGGCCTGGCCCGCGACGACGTCCGCCTGCTGGTCTCCCGGCCGGACGAGGCTCCGGTGCACGCCCGCTTCCGTGACCTGCCCTCCATCCTCGACCCCGGCGACCTGCTGGTGATCAACACCTCGGCCACCCTCCCGTCCGCCCTCGACGCAATGCGGCCCGACGGCTCGGTCGTCGAGCTGCACCTGTCGACCCCGCTCCCGGCCGGCCTGTGGGTGGTCGAGCTCCGCCGGCCGGCGCAGCCCGGCACCCTCCCCTTCCACGACGACGTGGCCGGCGAGACGATCGCCATGCCCGCCGGTGCCCGGGCCGAGATGCTGGCCCGCTTCCCCGGCTCGGCCCGCCTGTGGGTGGTCGCCCTCCACCTGCCCGACGCCCTGCCCGCCTACCTCGCCGCCCACGGGCGACCGATCCGCTACGGCCACGTCGACCGCGACTGGCCGCTGGCGGCCTACCAGACCGTCTACGCCAACGAGCCGGGAAGCGCCGAGATGCCCAGCGCGGGCCGGGCCTTCACCCCCGAGCTGATCACCTCCCTCGTCGCCCGCGGCATCGGCGTCAGCCCGATCGTCCTGCATTGCGGCGTGGCGTCACTGGAGACCGGCGAACTGCCCGCCCCCGAGCCGTTCCGGGTCCCGGCCGCCACCGCCCAGCGGGTCAACGGCACCCGCGCCGCCGGCGGCCGCGTCGTGGCCGTGGGCACCACCGTCGTCCGGGCCCTGGAGACCGTCGCCGACACCGCTGGCATCGCCCATCCCGGCGAGGGGTGGACCGAACTGGTGGTCACCGCATCGCGCGGCGTCCGGGTGGTCGACGGCCTGCTGACCGGGTGGCACGAGCCGGCGGCGTCACACCTGCTGATGCTGGAAGCCGTCGCCGGGCGGACGATGCTGGACGACGCCTACCGGGCCGCCCTCGAGGGCCGCTACCTGTGGCACGAGTTCGGCGACCTCCACCTGGTACTCCCGTGAGACACCCTTTGTCAACCACCGGGTCGAAGTTTTCGAGAACGACCTCCCGATCGTTGGAACGGTGTGTTCTCCTCGACGCCTGCCCGGCGCCGTCGGTAGGCCGCCTGGCGGCACGCGGGCCCGCAGAAGCGCTGGGAAGAACCGACCCGAGGGTTGCGATAGAGGCCTTCAATGGCCGTGGTGCTGAAGCGCCCGCAGACGGCGCAGACGATGCCTTCGCGGACGGGCCCGTCGGAAGCGTCACGCATTCCCACGGCTCAGGCCGCCTTGGCCATGGCCCGGTTGCGGTTGGCCACGTGGACGGCCTCGTCGTAGAGGAGTTCCTTGCTCAGGCAGTGCCAGAGAACCTCGAGCCAGCGGTTGCCGAGCGCCCGCAGGGCGGCGTGGTGGCCTTTGCCGCGGGATCGCTGGCCGTCGTAGAACTCCCGGGCCCAGCCCGAGCGCCTCAGGCTGCAGAACGCCCAGTGCTGCACGGCGTCGCGCAGGTGGCCGTTGCAGGCCAGGCGGTTGGCGACCACGAGCTCATGCTTGCCCGACCGCCTCGTCACCGGCGCCTTGCCCGCGTAGCATTGGAGACCGTTCGGCGTGTCGAAGTTGGAGATGTCGCCGATCTCAGCGGCCACCCTGGCGGCGAGGCGATCACCGAGGCCCGGAAAGCTCAGGTAGATCTCGCCGCCAGGGACCGTCGGCCCCCGGTCGCCCTCCTTGGGCTGACGTTTCCTGCCGGTGCGCGGCGCCCCGAGCAGCAGCTCGCCCATGCGTCGCTCCCACATCCGGCGCTGGGCTCCGAGGGCGAGCAGCTGGGTGGCGAGAAGGCGGATGGTGCCCTCCTTGGCTCTCACCAGATAGGGCCGGGGCACGAACTGGCTGGTAGCGAGGGCCGTGGCCACCCGATCGGCGAACCGCTCCGGCCAGCCGTGGCGACCGGCCCGGGCGAAGGCGACCAGGTCGTTGCGGGGGGCGGCGGCCAGAACCTCGGCCGTCGGCCAGCGCTCCAGGAGGCGCAGGAATGTAGGAGCTCCCATGTCGTCGCCGGCGATGACCAAGGCGGCCGGGAACGTGGCGATGAGGTCGGCCCGGAGGCGGTTGAGCAGCCGGCGCTCGTCGCGGGCCGCCCGCTCGTCGTCGCGGGCGATGGCGCGCAGCTCGCCGGCCTCCTCGCCGTGGGGCACGAGCACTCGCAGGCGCTCGAAGCGGTCCAGGGCGATCAGGCAGGCGATACGGGCGTCCTCGGGGTCGTCCTTCTTCTTGGCCGGGCCACGCCGGCGGGCGACCAGATCGGGGTTGACCGGCACCACCACGTAGCCGGCGTCGAGGAGGCGCTCGACGAGCATCCCGTGACTGGTCTCGAGTACGACCCGCACCTCGGCGGGGTCGGGCTCGATCGAGGCGATGCGGGCGACCAGGGCGTCGATGGACGCTGGGTTGTGCTCGACCCGGGCGATGTCGAACACCCCCTCACCCGGACGGCCCAGCGCCACCAGGTGGAACTCCTCGGCCCAGTCGATCCCTACTCCAAGCACATCGCTCCTTCTCGTCGTCGGGCACGAACAGCGGAGGCGCAGCACCGTGCTGATGGACCAGTCCTCGTGGGACGACACCCTTGTTGGCGTCAGGCCTCCGAGACCTTCCACCGGGGACGCAGTCTCACGTCAGTCCTCAAGGGACAAGCGCCGCAAGCGTTCCCCGGCGGAGGCCTCTGCTGTGGAAGGTAGACCCATCAGCGCC
>JALYYN010000109.1 GCA_030946525.1 Actinomycetota bacterium
CTCCAGCGCCGCCCACCACCGCTGGGTCCAGTAGCGGTCCCAGGTGCCGGCGTCGTCCGACGCCCGGGCCAGCGCCAGTATGGCCGCCACCCCGGCGATCACCTGCGGTCGGTAGCCGTCGAGGAGGGCGCGCGTTGTCGTCCAGGTGGTGGCGTCGGCGTCGCTGCCGGCGGAAACGATCTCGGCATCGGCCTCCTTCAACCGGCCCTGCTCCAGCAGCGCCCGCACCGAGCCGCCCCGGCCCGGCTTGACAGGCACTACGACCACCGGTGCGGCCGCGGGGACCGGCCGGTTCCACCGGCGCAGCGGCGCCGTGACCTCCTCGACCGCGGTCCGGCCTGCGCTCACGGTCCGCTCGAGCTGGCTGTCCATCTGGTCGAGGTCGATCACCGCGCTCCCCCGGTCGGCGCCGCTGACGGGCACCTGACGTATCGACCGGCCGGCCTGGCGTCTTGAGCCTCCTGACCGGCCCGGTACCGTCGGGGACCGATGACGGTCGGGGCGATCCGGGTATCGGTGGTCGACCTCGTCTTCGACGACCCGTCCGTCCCGGTCCTCCTCGACGACGGTGAGACGGCCCGGGCCCAGCGCTTCACCCGGCCCGTGGACCGGCTGCGATTCACCCGGGCCCGCACCGCGTTCAAGGTCGTCCTGGCCGAGGCGGCCGGTGTGGCACCGGGCGAGGTGGCCGTCGTGCAGCGGTGCCGCCGCTGCGGGGGCCCCCACGGCCGACCGGTGGCGGCCGCCGCCGACCGCGCCGGGCTCCGCTACTCCCTCGCCCACGCCGGCAACCTTGCGGCGGTGGCGGTGGCCGACGGTGGCGAGGTCGGGGTGGACATCGAGGTCCCGGTCCGGCTGGCGATCCCGGCGCCGGCATGCACCCGGGAGGAGCTGCGCCGCTTGTCGCGGATGACCCCGGCCGATGCCGCCGCGGCGTTCCTCCGGCTCTGGGTGCGCAAGGAGGCATACGCCAAGGCCGTGGGCGAGGGCCTGGACCTGCCGTTCGACCTCGTCGTCCTGGCCGGCGACGGCACCGCCAAGGCCCCCGCCCACCCGGGCCTCGTCCTCTCCGACTTCGAGGTCGACGGCAACCCCCTGGCCGTCGCCGCGCCCGGCCACCCCGTCACCCTTGAACGGCACCGCCTCGGGGCCGGGGCCCGGCTCGTCGCCCCGGCCGGGTAGCCGGCGACGCCCTCGGGGCACGCCCGGGCGGAGCGTTCCATGCCCGGCCACACGTCCGTCACAGCCGCTCCACAGGGAGAACGGGGATCGTGGTCGGCGTGGTGACCACCGCGACCACCCTCGACCCGGGCGCTCCCGGGCCTCCGTCGCTCGCGCACCGCGTCCACCAGGCCGGCCAGCACACCCGTGAGGGCCTCGTCGCCGCCCTCGTCGCCGGGGGCGGCCTGGTCGTCCTGGGCCTGTGGGTACACGACACGCCCGGCCGGTCGCTCCACTCCCTGGGCGACGAGCTCACCGCGGCCGGGCGGGTCACCGCCCTGCTGGGGACCTACCTCCTGCTCGTCCAGATCCTGCTCATGGCCCGGCTGCCGTGGCTCGAGCGGCTCATCGGCACCACCCGCCTGGCCGTCTGGCACCGGCTCAACGGGATGTACTCGGTCGGGCTGCTGGTCGCCCACACGGTCCTGACCATCTGGGGATACGCGGTCACCGACCACGCCGGCCTCGCCCACGAGACGGCCTCGGTCGTCCTCACCTATCCCGACGTGCTCATGGCGACGGTCGGCCTCGGCCTCCTGCTGGTGGTCAGCGTGCTGTCGGCCCGCGCCGCCCGCCGCCGGCTGCGGTACGAGACCTGGTACGCCATCCACCTGTACGCCTACCTGGGCGTCGGGCTGTCGCTGAGCCACCAGCTGGCCACCGGAGCGGACTTCACCGACAGCCTGGCGAACCGGGTGTTCTGGGTGGGCCTGTTCGCCGGCACCGCCGCCTGCCTGGTGGTGTTCAGGTTCGTGGCGCCCGCCGTCGCCTATGCCCGCCACCGGTTCCGGGTCGCCGACGTGATCCCCGAGGGTCCCGGGGTGGTGTCGATCATCGTGACCGGCGACCGGCTGGAGGAGCTGCGGGCCGAGGCCGGCCAGTTCTTCCGGCTCCGCTTCCTGCACAAGGACGGCTGGTGGCAGTCCCATCCGTTCTCGCTGTCGGTGGCGCCGAACGGCCGCGCCCTGCGCTTCACGGTCAAGGACCTGGGCGACCACACCGGGGGCCTGTCCCGCCTGGCCCCCGGCACCAGGGTGGTGGCCGAGGGCCCGTACGGGGCGTTCACCGCCCTCCGGCGGGCCCGGGACAAGGTCCTGCTCATCGGTGGCGGCCTCGGGATCACGCCGGTCCGGGCCCTGCTCGCCGCCCTCCCCGGCGGCCCCGGTGACATCACCCTGCTGTACCGCGTGAGCAGGGAGGACGACCTGGTCTTCCGCACCGAGCTGGAGGAGCTGGGCCGCCGTCGAGGCGCCCGGATCCACTACCTGGTCGGGCCCCGTACCCGGACGCCGGACCCCATCGGCCCCGAGGTGCTGGCGTCGCTGGTGCCCGACGCCCGCGAGCGCGACGTCTACCTCTGCGGCCCGACGGGCATGACCGACGCCACCGCCGCCAGCCTCCGGGCTCTGGGCGTCCCCCGTTCCCGTATCCACACCGAACGCTTCGACCTCTAGGACCACGTTCCATGCGCCGTGCGCTCGCCGCCATCTTCGCCACCGTCGCCGGGATGGCCCTGCTCCTGGGCTACAAGACGTCCCCGGGACCGGGCGCCCCGCAGGTGGCCACCGCGCCCGGTATAGCGGGGACGTCGACCACCGAGCCGCCCCCCTCGGCGTCACCGACGACCCGCGCCCCCTCGACCACGACCGCGCCCCCGGCGGCCGGCGGGAGCGGGGCGACCGGGACCTTCACCGGCCCGGTCGTCACCACCCGCTACGGCCCGGTCCAGGTCCAGGTCACCCTGACCGGCGGCAGGCTGACCGACGTCCGGGCCGACGCGCTTCCTGTGGACCGGTCCCGGTCCGCCTCGCTCAGCAACCTGGCCGCGCCGATCCTGCGGTCCGAGGCCCTGGCCGCCCAGGGCTCCCGGATCGACTCGGTCTCGGGGGCGAGCATCACCAGCCGGGCTTACACCCAGTCGCTCCAGGCCGCCCTGGACGCCGCCCGGGGCTGAGCACCGTGGCTGAGCACCGGGTCGAGCAGGTCATGGGCATGCCCATCTCGGTCGACGTGCGCGACCCGGCCGTGGGTGGGGCCGCCGTCGACCGGGTCTTCGCCTGGCTGCGCCACGTCGACGAGGTGTTCAGCACCTACATCGAGGGCAGTGAGATCAGCCGGCTGGGCCGCGGCGAGCTGGCGCTGGAGGCGTCGTCCGCCGAGGTCCGGGAGATCATCGAGCTCTGCGAGGGGCTGCGGGAGGCCACCGACGGCTACTTCGACGCCCGCGCCGACCATGGCTGGCTCGATCCCTCGGGGGTGGTGAAGGGCTGGTCCGTCGAGCGGGCCTCGGCCCTGCTGGTGGAGGACGGGTCGGCCAACCACTGCATCAACGCCGCGGGTGACGTCCGGGTACGCGGGCGGCCCGAGCCCGGCCGGTCGTGGCAGATCGGCGTCGTCCACCCGCAGCACCCCGACGCGCTCACGACGGTCGTATCGGTGAGCGACGCTGCGGTCGCCACCTCGGGCACCCACGAGCGGGGTCTGCACGTCTTCGACCCCCACACCTTCCGGCCCGCCGACCAGCTCGCCAGCGTGACCGTCGTCGGCCCCGACCTCACCTTCGCCGACGCCTACGCCACCGCTGCCCTCGCCCGCGGCCTGGCCGCCCCGGCCTGGCTGGA
>JALYYN010000119.1 GCA_030946525.1 Actinomycetota bacterium
CCGTCGGCCAGGAGGTTCACCGTCACCAGCGCCGCCTGCGACCCGGGGTTCTGGACGATGACCCACTCGTCGGTGGTGTCGTCGGCGGCTCCGGCGGCGGTCGCCCAGCGCACGGCCGGGAGCCGGGAGCCCATGGTGAGGGCCAGGCCGGTATGGGAGCTGGGCGACGTGGCGTCGATGGCCCGCTCCACCACCACGTCGGGGCCGGCGCCGACCGTGCGCACGGTGACGGAATGGGCCACGCCCTTGGGTATGCGGCCCTCGTCGGCGGCGACCAGGGTCAGCCTGCTCTCGCGGGGCACGGTGAGACGGAGGGGCTCGGCCTGGCCGGCGTCGAGGGCCAGGGACAGCTCGACCTGGGCCTCCTGCTGGCTCGGGTTGTAGATGTGGATGCGCTCGGCCTGGCCGTCGGCCACAAAGCCCTCGGGGAAGTACCAGGCCGGCCCGGGCGAGGCGGCGCCGAGCGTCACGGAAAGGCCCTTGCGGGTCCCTGTCCCGTCGAAGCTCTGGACCCGACCCACGACGAGGCGGCCGGTGCGGGCCACCACGCTCGCCGACACCGCCTCCCGGCGCTGCACGTAATCGCCGACCTTGACCGCGGTCATGGCCTGACCCCGTACCGACAGCCCGGTGAGGGCCTGCGGGGTGACGACACCCTCCTCGGTGCTGAAGATGATGTCCACCACCGCGTCGTCGGGGAAGGGGTTGAGGGCCAGGAGCATCTCGTTGGCGTCCTTGGTCGTGGCCCCTTCGGCGAAGTACCAGGTGGAGGAGGCGGACGTGGTGCACGGCGAGACGCTGTCGCCGAGCGCACCGCTGGTCACGACCTCGGCCACGGCGTCGCCGCCGTCGAGCTCGATCACGGCCGAGGCGTACGGCGACGAGGCCAGATCGGCCAGCCGTATGCTCGCCCGGCCCGCCGGCCCGACCTGGATCGGGGCGGCGCGGCTGTCGCCCTTGTCCGGGTACACGGTGACCGTGCCGGTCAGCTGCCGGGTACCCGCGTTGGAGACCACCACGGAGCCCTCGCCCTGGGCGCCGGTCACCGGGCTGCCCGGGCAGTACCAGGCCGACGACCGGGCCGATGCCGGCGCGGCCAGGGGGACCTGGGAGCTGATGGCGGTGGCGTCCGGCGCCGCGCCGCGCTGGACGCGGCTGTCGACCACCGCGCCGGCCACCAGGACGGCGGCCAGGATGACCAGGGCCGGGACGCGGCGAGCCCCCGTCACGCCCGGGTATCGGCCAGGATCGGCATGAGGCGGGTCTCGTCGGGTCGGGGGGCGGCGGGATCAGGGCGGCGGCGGGTTCGGAGGAGCAGGGCCACGGCGCCCGCCCACAGGGCGAAGGGGACCAGGGCCAGGGGATAGCGGTACAGGGGAGTGGCGTAGCGGACGGTCATGCGCCCGCCGCTGCCCACCGCGAAGGCGTTGGCCACGCCGTAGGCATCGCTCCGGACCGCCGATTGGCCGCCGACCTGTAGCCCCCACCGGCCGGAGGGCGCCTCGGAGAGCAGGACGGTGCCCGGTCCCGGCAGGTTGCCGGAGAAGTGCACGGGGCCGGCGCCGGGGGCCACAGCCTGGCCGCCCGACAGGTCGGCGCCCGCGTCCAGCGTGGTGGGCAGGCCGGCCCGGGCCAGGTTGGCGGGGACGACCACCCGGGCCGCCCCCCACGCCGTGTTCTCGTACACGCTGAGGGCGGGATCCGAGGGGAGCAGGCGCAGGTCGAGCTGGGATCCGAGGGCCCGCGTCAGGGCGGCCGGGATGGGCAGGCCGCCCCCGCCCGTTCCGGTGGCAAGCTGGCGGGGCACGACGATGTAGCGCACGGCCATGGGCGCCAGCAGCCGGCCGAGCCGGGCCGTGCCCCCCTGGTCGGCCACCTGCAGGGCGTCGCCCATCGACCGGGTGGCCGCCGAGGTGGGCCCGGGCCACAGGTCGGTCACGGTGGGCGGCCCGTTGCGGGAGGTGGCGAAGGCCAGGCCGTCGTTGCCAGGGAGGGCCCACCCGTCGAGAGGAAGGCTGTCCGGGTCGCCGACCCACAGGACGCGGAAGGCGCCGGCCTGGGCCTGGGCGGGCATCCACCCCACGGTGCGGGCCACCTCCTGGGTGGGCAGGCGCCAGGCGCCGTTGCCGGCGGCGCCCAGCACGGGCAGGACGGCGACGACGAGGGCCAGGCCGGCGGCGAGGGGGGCGGCCTGGCGCCAGCTGAAGCGGTAGCCCCGGAGGTCGACCTGGGAGGCTGCCGCGCCCATCGCCACCGCTCCGGCCAGGGCCGCGGCCGCGGGGGCGAGCAGGAGGTCGGGGTCCTGGAACCGCAACGGCAGCCAGCCGTGGCCGCCGGCCCAGGCCGCCCCCACGCTGATCAGTGCGATGGCCCAGAAACGCACCGCCCAGGTGAAGCGCCACTCCCGGCCGACCAGCAGCGGCATGGCCGCAGCGGCGAGGAGGGCCCACCCGAAGGGGGCGGCGCCCAGGGGCCCGATCTGGAAGCGCAGGAGCGCGCCCAGGCCGGGCGCCCGGCCGGTGACCCGGCCCACACCGGCGATGGTCGACCACCCGCCCGGGGTCAGCAGGGCCACCGACCAAGGCAGCAGGAGCACGATGCTGACCAGGACGCCACCGATCGCGCCCGTCAGCGCCCGGACCGCGGAGCTGACGCCGCCCACGAGCAGCGAACCGACGAGGAGGCCGATGGCGGCGATCACGACGGCCACGCCGATGCCGGGCACGAACCCGGCCACTGCGGTCACGAGGATGCCGAGCTTCACCATCGGCCGCCAGGCCGGGCCCTTGCCGGCGTCGTCACGCGTCGAGCCGAAGGGCTCGAGGTCGCACATTCCCACGAGCAGCAGCAGGAGCCAGGGCATGGCGGCGAAGGCCAGCAGCCCCGTCCAGCGGCCCCGGGCCAGGGAGTTGTACGACAGGGGGACGGCGAGGTAGGCGACGACGGCCGACATGCGGGCGATGGCGGAGTCGAGCGGGCGGGCCATGCGCCACACCCCGATGGCCGCCACCGGCCAGACCCCCACGATCAGCACCTTCTGGAGGGCGCCCATGTGCCCGAGGAACAGCACGCCCAGCGAGCCGAGCACGCCCAGGGCCGGGGGGGCGGGCGAGGTGGAGCCCATCCCGGTCGTGCGCCAGCCGTCGAAGACGTGGGTGAGCAGGGTGCCGGGATGCGAGAAGGGCGCGAACTGCCCGACCGCGGGCAGGCGGCCGGTCACCAGGTGACGGCTGCCGACGACCACGCCCAGCACGGTCAGGCAGAGGAGGGCGGTGGCGGCCCGCGCCGGCCCCCTGCCCACGGACTCGACCAGGTCGTGGCCGGCCTCGACCAGGGCGCGCGCCCGTTCCTCGGCGTGGAACCGTCGTTGGAGGTAGAGGGTGAGGCGGACACTGCCGCGGGCCTGCAGCCGCCTGACCTCGGAGTCGGGGACGTTCCGGGTGCGGCGGACGGCGGCGCGCAGGGGGCGGAGCTGGCCGAGGTGGCGGAGGTTCCACCACCAGGCGCCCACCAGCTCCCGGGCCTCGTGGACCCGCCGGGTGACCAGGGCCATGAGCGCCTCGACGACTGTGACGACCGCGGCCTGGGGGATCACCCGGAGCAGGTGGAGCCAGGAATAGCTCTTGAACATGGCCCGCAGGTGGTGCCGGGGCTCCATGCGGCCCTGCCGGGGGTCGGCCCCCGGCGCCTCCCGGCCCGCCTCGCGGTGGCGGACCCTGGCCGCCGGCGCCACGACCACCCGGGCGCCGGCCACCTGGGCCCGCCAGCACAGGTCGACGTCGGCGCCGTAGTCGGCCATGGCGGGGTCGAACCCGCCCAGCTCGGCGAACAGGTCGGCCCGGACGAGCATGCACGCCGAGGACACGGCGAAGACGTCGCGCACCGAGTCGTGCTGCTCCTGGTCGAGCTCGCCGCGGTCGACGAGGGGCGCGCACGATCCGGTCTTGTCGACGGAGAGGCCCACGCCCAGGAGGCGGTCGGGGTGGGACCAGTCGACGAGCTTGGGGCCGACGATGCCGGCGTTGGACCGCAGCGACTCCTCGACCATCAGGCGCAGGGCGTCGGGCTCGGGGGCGATGTCGTCGTGGCAGAAGACCAGGAAGGCGGCGCCCTGGACGGTGTCGAGGACGTCGTTGGCGGCGGCGGCGAAGCCGGCGTCACGCCGGGACTGGGCGGGCCGGCGGAGGAACGCCTCCGGCAGCACGGCGGCCACCCGGGGGCTGATGTCGCGGTCCGAGGACCGTTCCGAGGCGCGGCTGGTGCTGCGGGTGCCGTCGATGACGAGAACCGATTGGTTGGGATAGTCCTGGGAGCCCACCGCCTGTAGGGCCTCTTCGAACGACTCCCCGGGCTCGTCGGCCATGACGACCGCTACCAGAGGCGGTGCAGAGGGCTGCGGATCCATGTGTCGCCCAGAAGGGTAGCCCGGCCGATCCCGGCCACCCGGGCATCCTCGCCCGGGATCCCCGCCGGACGGTCGCGCGTTCGCGCCCGTCATCCGTGGTTTCCTTGAGGCATGGACGACGGGCCGGGGACGGACGACGTGGTCGGCTGGCTCCGCGACGCCCTCTACACCACCGTGGGCCTCGCGGTGCTCGGGGTGCAGCAGGCCCAGCTCCGCCGGCGGGACCTGCAGCGCGAGATGGCCAGGGTCGCCGTCGAGCTGGAGGAGCGGGTGGACCCCGTGCTGGACGACGTCGAGGCCCGGCTGCCCGACGACCTGCGGCCCCTCCTCGCCGGGGCCCGGTCCGCGGCCCGCGACGTGCAGCGGTCCCTGCTCGGCCGCCCCGCGGGCCAGGGCCCGGGATGACCGACGACCTCAAGGGCCGGCTGCTGGTGGCCACGCCCAACCTGGGCGACCCCAACTTCGAGCGGACCGTCGTGTTGATCCTCGAGCACGGTGAGGAGGGGGCGCTCGGCGTCGTCCTCAACCGCCCGAGCGAGCTGGACCTGGCCGAGCCCCTCCCCGAATGGGCCCGGGCGGCCGCCCACCCGCCCGTGCTCTTCATCGGAGGACCGGTGGCCCCGAGCGCCGCCGTCTGCCTGGCCCGGGTGGCGGCCACGGGGGGCGGTCCCGGCGACGCCGCCGACGGCTGGGAGGCCGTCCTCGGCCCGGTGGGCACAATGGACCTCGACAGTGACCCCGACGAGACCATCCCCCGCCTCGAGGAGATACGGGTCTTCGCCGGCTACGCCGGTTGGGGCCCCGCCCAGCTCGAATCCGAGATCGACCAGGGTGGGTGGTTCGTGGTCGACGCCGATGTCTCAGACCCGCTGTCGCCAGTGCCCGAGCAGCTCTGGAGCTCGGTGCTGCGCCGCCAGCGCGGCACGCTGTCCCTCTTCGCCGCCTACCCCACCGACCCCTCGCTCAACTGATCCCGCCGCCTCCCGGCTCAAGGAGGCGGCCCGATCGGTCGACAACGCCGGGATGGCGAGACGCGGCGAGACCCTCGATCGGCCCATGACGCACGGATTCGGCACTGAGGCCGACCGGGTCGATCCAGGGGAGGGAGAGGTCGAGGACTGGACGACGGTCTGGACCTGCGCGTGCGGCTACGGCAACGTCGGCCGGCAGCGCTGCATCCGGTGCGGCAAGTGGGCGCCGGCCGAAGCCCGAGACGCCGGCGGGCTCTGGATGGGCGACGACAAGGTCGCCGCGGTGCCGTCGTCCCACGCCGGCCGCGGTGCGGGCTGGACGGTCGCCGCCACAATCGGCCTGAACCTGGTCATGCAGGTGATCGTCGGCGTGTACGTCGCTCTCAACCACATGGGCCTGGCCGCCGCCGTCCGGCTCTCCCTCTTCACCGGCCTGGCGTACTACGCGGCGGTGGCCCTGTGGGTCCTGGCGCGGTCCATCGACCTGGGCCTGCGGCCCCGGTCCGGTCGCTCGACCGCCCTGGTCGGGGCGGGGGAGGGCTTCATCGTCGGGGGCGGACTGGCCCTCCTGCTCGTGGCCCTCCTGCGGCTGGCCACCGGCCACGCCGTGCTCGACCCGACGACCGCGGTCCTGGCCGCCCAGTCCTCGATCGTCCCGCTGGTCATCGGCTTCGCGCTGATCGCCCTGCTGGGCCCGGTGGTGGAGGAGCTGGTGTTCCGCGGCTTCCTGGCCGAGGCCTTCCGGGCCCGTGGCCGGCGCACCGCCGTCCTCGTCAGCGCGGTGTTCTTCAGCCTGGCCCACCTCCGCCTGGCCCAGTTCCGCTACTACGTGGCCATGGGCGTGGTGTTCGGCCTGGTCTACTGGCGCCGGGGACTGGTCGGCTCGGTCTGCGCCCACGCCGCCTTCAACGGGATGCTCGTGATCGTCGCCCTGGCCGCCATCCACGGCCCGGTGCAGCACGTGCGCACGCCCGCATTTGCGGTGACCGTCCCCGCTGCGTGGACCGTCACCCTCGACACGATGGGCGACGACCTGGTGGCCGACAGCCCGCTCGGATCCCGGGTCGAGCTGGGCCACGTCGACGTCGCCGGCATCCCCGACGTCGCCATCCTGGCCCGGGGCATCGCCGCGGGCGCGGTGCCCTTCCCGCCCCAGATCACCGTCGACGACGCCACCGTCGCCGTGGTCGACTTCCCGTCCGGCCAGGCCGTCGCCATGACCGTCCGCGTGGGCGGCCGCGACGGGCGGATCATCGCCATCCCCCGGGGCGGACGCCTGTGGATCGCCACGCTGCGCTCGGGCGGCGAGGCGTCGGATATGACCGCCTTCCACGACCTGGTGCGCAGCTGGGCCTTCTGAGACCGCGGCGTTTGCCACCATGGGGGCATGACCACCTGGGGCGAGTTCTCCGACGCCGAGCCTGACCTCGCGGCGCGTGTCCGGCACCTGTTCACCGCCTACAAGCACCACACGATGGCGACGCTGCGCCGCGACGGCTCGCCCAGGATCAGCGGGACCGAGGTCGACTTCGACGGCGACGGGCTCTTCCTCGGGATGATGGCCGGCGCCCGGCGGGTGCTCGACCTGCGCCGTGACTCCCGCCTGGCCCTGCACAGCCACACCGTCGATCCTCCGGACGGCGATCCCGGCGCGTGGAGCGGCGAGGCCAAGATCGCCGGCTCCGGCCGGGAGGAGCAGGTGGCGGGCGGTGAGGACGGGTCGCACCGGTTCTCCGTCGACATCACCGAGGTCGTGTTCACCAGGGTCGGCTCGCCCGCCGACCACCTCGTCATCGAGGCGTGGGGCCCGGACCGGGGCCTCGTCCGGTTCCGGCGGTGACCGACCGGTAGACCTCCACGTGGGCGTCGGCGGACGCTTCCCAGGTGTGACGGGCCGCCACCGCCAGTCCCAGCAGCCGCCGGTCGTGGGCCTCCGGCCCCCCGGTGATCGCCGCCTCCAGGGCGTCGGCGAGCAGGTCGCCCCGGCCTGGGGTGACGAGGAGGGCTGCGCCCGCCGCCACCTCCTCCATCACCGTCCCGGACGTGGTGACGACCGGCGCGCCGCAGGCCAGCGCTTCGAGCACCGGGAGTCCGAAGCCCTCCTCCAGCGACGGGTAGGCCACGGCCGACGCGCACCGCAGGAGGGCGGGCATGTCGGCCTCGGCCACGAAACCGAGGCGGCGGATCCGCCTGCCGTGGCGCGCCGCGGCGACGGCCGCGTCGACCGCGCCGGCGCCCCACCCCGGCGCCCCGGCCAGCACGAGGGTCAGGTCCGGCCGGGCCCCGGCCAGGAGGTCGAAGGCCCGCCCCAGGGTGGGCACGTCCTTGCGGGGCTCGAGGGTACCCAGGAAGGCCAGGTAGGGCCGGGCCACGCCGAGGCGGCCCAGGGCAGCCCCGTCGTCGTCGGCCTCGGGCCGGAACCGGTCGTGGTCGACGCCGTGGGGAATGACGTGCACGGGCGCCCGGGGGGTCATCAGCGAGGCGAGCACGTCGGCCGTCGTGGCGCTGACGGCCACCAGCGCCGAGGCCCGCCGGGCCGAGAGGGCGATGGCGGCCCGGAAGAACGCGACCTTGGCCGGCTGGTGCCACTCGGGGTGGGTGAAGAACGACAGGTCGTGGATGGTCACGACGGTGGGGATGCGGCCGGCGAGGGGCATCGTGTAGTGCGGGGCGTGGTGGACGGCGACCCCCGACCGGCGCAGCAGTCCGGGCAGGGCGGCCTGTTCCCACGCCAGGCGGGCGGGACGGTGGGCCGGCGCCCGCCCGACCACCCTGCCCGCCCACCGGCCGGTGTCGCCCGTCCGGCTGACCACGGTCAGGTCGACATCGGCGCGCCGGCCGAGTGCCCCCGACAGGGCCAGGACGTAGCGGCCGGCGCCTCCCTGGGGGTCGGGGATGGCGCTGGCGTCGAGGGCGACTCTCACGCGGGGCCCCGGG
>JALYYN010000143.1 GCA_030946525.1 Actinomycetota bacterium
CGGCGGGCGCCCACTCGCTCATGGGCACGCAGCCCGAGCCGACCTCGCCGTAGTTCTGCAGCAGCATGAATCGCATGTCTCCATCCTCCATGGTCGGGCGGGGCCCCGGTGGCACCGCTCACCCTGATGTCGCCGCCGGGGACGCGTTCTCGACATGGCGGGCGACATTTCTCGTCGAGGGCCGGTGGAACGTGACAGTCGCCGGCGTGCGGGCCGGGTGGCCCACGCGCGATATCGCGTGCCGGGACAGGCGGCCGTCAACGTCGGTACAGGGGTGAGCGGGCCCGGTCCGCCTCGCAGGCCACGCACGTCACCGCCGCAGGATGGGCGACCAGGCGCTCGATGGGGATCGGGTTCCCGCAGCGCCCACAGGCGCCGTAGGCGCCGGCCTCCAGCCGGTCGGCGGCCTGGTCCAGCCGGGTCAGGCGGGCGCGTGCTGCGGCCAACAGGCTGGCCACCCGGGCCCGCTCGTAGCCGACCGTGGCGCCCTCGGGGTCGTGCTCGTCGTCCAGATTGGCCTGGGCCGACGCCTCGATGACGGACTCCAGCTCGGCGACGAGGCCGGCCTCGTTGGCCGCCGTCCGCCGCCGTTCGGCGGCGACCATCGCCGACAACGTGGTCCGTTCCTCGGGCGTCACGGGAGCCATTCTCCCGCGGGAAGACGCTTCGGTGAGGACCGCCGGCCGTAGGCTGGACCGATGGATGCTCCCGGAGCCGGCCGCCGTGCCGCAGTCCCGCAACCGGGGTGACCAGGCGCGATCCGTGGGCCGGCATCCTGTCCGGCCCCGTCGACGGCCCGGCCAGGGTGCGGGCCACCTATCCGGAGGTTGCCGGCGCGCCCGGGCTGCGCGTCGCCCACCGGGGCAGTCGCTTCACCGGTGTGCTCGTCCGCTTCGAGCGCGACGGCGTGGTTCTCCGGGGCCAGAGCGGGCTGGAGCGGATCTTCGCCCTCACCCCCGGGTCCTTCGACGTCGACGGCAGGGCCGTGACCCTGGCCGGGCCGAGGCAGGCGCCGGCGAGCGGTCCGGCCATCACCGCCTCGGGGTCGCTGGCCGTCGCCCGACCCCGGGCGCGCGTGGCCCGGGCCAGCCGCATCCTGGTGGAGGGCGTCCACGACGCCGAGCTCGTCGAGCGGGTCTGGGGAGACGACCTGCGGATCGAAGGAGTGGTCGTCGAGCGCCTGGACGGGCTCGACCACCTGGCGGCAGTGGTGGCGGCTTTCGCGCCGGGGCCGACCCGGCGCCTGGGTGTGCTGGTCGACCACCTCCTGCCGGGGACCAAGGAGGCGCGGCTGGCGGCCGCGGTCGACCACCCCCACGTGCTCGTCACCGGGACGCCGTTCGTCGACGTGTGGGAGGCGGTCAAGCCCGCGGTGGTGGGTATCCCGGCATGGCCCGACGTTCCCCGGGGGACGGACTGGAAGACCGGCGTCTGCCACCGGCTCGGGGCCGGCGAACCGGCGGCCATGTGGCGGCGGATCCTCGCCTCGGTCCGCTCCTACGCCGACCTGGCCCCCGAGCTGGTGGGCGCAGTCGAGCGACTCATCGACTTCGTGACCGAGGCCGACGGGGCCGGCGGCGAGGACTGAGGCCGCGTCGAGCGGATCCTGGCCGCGACCGCTTGCGTTCACAAACGCCGACTAGAGTAGCGGCGTCCGCCAAACGTGCGCGGGCCTGCGGCCTACAAGCCTGTACTCGGTCGCCTGGCGGCACCTTCCCCCAACCAGCACCAGGGAGCGCCGCGCCCACGCCCAAATCGGGACAGGGCCGAGGACAGCACCTCCGCCGCAACGTCGCGGCCGGAACGCAGCCAACCGATTGGAGTTCCATGAAGAAATCGCTCTGTTTCGCCGCGTTCACCGCCGGCGCCATGCTGACCGGTACGGGCGTCGCGCTCGCCCAGGAAGCGCCTCCTCCTGCCGATCAGGCGCCGGCACTACCTCATACGGTCGTGGCGGGCGAGAGCCTCTCGACGATCTCACTGGCGGAACTGGGCACGACCGAGCGTTGGACCGACATCTTCGCCCTCAACCGCGCCACCCTCGCCAACCCCGAGGTGATCGAGGTCGGCCAGGTCCTCAGCATCCCGTCGGCGCCCGTGGCCGCGCCGCCTGTCGTCTCCGTCCATGACGCGTCCCCGCTCTCCGACCCGCCTTCGGCGCGGCCCCATACTGTCGCGGTAGGCGAGAGCCTTTCCGGGATCTCCCAGTCCGAGCTGGGCACATCGGACCGCTGGGTGGAGATTTTCACCGTCAACCGGGACGCCATCGCCAGCCCGGACCTACTCGATGTCGGTCAGGTGCTCGAGATTCCGGCTGCGCCGGTGACCGTGCCGGCCGATCTATTGGCCGGCCTGACGCACGCCGCAGCGGTTGCGGCGCCGCCGTCCGGACGGTTGGCGCCAACCACCGGTCCGAGAGCGACGCCCACTCAGTCCGTCCCCTCCTCCGGGGGTGGTAGCGCCAATCTGGCTGCCATCCGGGCCTGTGAGTCCAGCGGTAACTACGGGGCGGTGAGCGCGGACGGCCTGTACGGGGGCGCCTATCAGTTCGACCGCCAGACCTGGCAGTCGGTAGGAGGCAGCGGCGATCCCGCAACGGCGTCGCCGGCTGAGCAGGACGCACGCGCCGGCCAGCTGTCGAGTCAGCGGGGGGCCAACCCCTGGCCCAACTGCGGCTGAGCCGTCGGTCGCAGACAGATCCGCACGATCCCACACGCCGCCTCCGGGCGGCGTGTGGTCTGTCACGGCAAAGCCGGTCGACTCCTGCGCAGCCTACGTCGACGCCCCGCAGGCTGACCGGACCGGACCCCACCGAGGATGACGCCGACGGGCGGGCCGTCTGATCAGATGGCGAGGTGGATGTTCAGCAGGACGAGCGGCCAGGCCAGGACGGCGAGCACGGCGGAGAGGACCCCGGAAAGGGTGTCGGTGTGGCCCAGGAAGCCGTGGTTGGCCGCCACCACCAGCCCGATCACGATCCAGATCACGAAACCGAGACTGACCTGCCTCCGCATGGACATGTACCTCCGCCCTGCTGTCCAGGGCACTGTTCGGCAAGTTCCGGCGGCGTCCCGCCGGCTGTCGCCGCCGCTCCGCGTCGGGAGACGACAAAGCTATCCCGGCGCCGGTTCGCCTTGCCGGCGACGCGCCAGCTCGGCCCGCCGCGCGCCGGGTAGGACAGGTCCATGGCCGACCCGCAGGAGCGGCTTGCGCCCTACCGGTCCAAGCGCGACTTCTCCGTCACCGCCGAGCCGCCGGGCTCCGGCGCGCCGCCGGCGGCCGGGCGGTTCGTCGTCCAGCGCCACCGGGCCCGCCGCCTGCACTACGACCTGCGCCTCGAGGTCGACGGCGTGCTGGCCAGCTGGGCGGTGCCGAGGGGCCCGACGCTGGACCCCAAGGCCCGGCAGCTGGCGGTCCACGTCGAGGACCACCCGGTCGAGTACTTGGGGTCATCTGAGTAACGGCGCCAAAGTGGCCAACAATTCGTCCACTAACGCTGGTTAGACGCGTCCTTGCGCCGTTCGAGGTAGCATGGAGGTGGCCAAGCCATCCTGGCGGCAGATCAACGTTGAGACAGTGGGACATGACAGGTCTTCGGCATCGTCTGATCACAGCCATCACCTGCCTTGGGCTAGTAGCCGGCCTGCTGGCGATCCCGAATTCGGTGGGTGCGGCGACTGCCGCAAGCGTCGTGCCGTCCTCGGTCCCCGACTCGCTACTCCAGCAGCTCCTGAGCCTCGATCAGGGGGTGGTCTTGGCCCTGCCCACTGCCAGCGGGGTCCGTTTCAACTGGCTGGGTAGCAGTGTGGACTTCGACGCCCGCTCCCGCGCCGTGGTGGCATCCGGCGGTGACGGCCCACCGCTCACCCTGCGGTCGTCCCTCAGCGGCGCGGCGGGGGGCGCCTCCACCGTGGCCGGGCGCATCGCCATCGACTCACAACCCGACCAGGGCCGCGATGTCGTCTACTTCCCCTTCGACGGGGGTGTCGAGACCTTCGACGTGCTGGGGGGCCCGGCATCGCCCCGTACCGTGCGCTGGGGGATCGAGTCCGCCGGCCAGCCGCTGTCAGTCGACGTCGAGCGAGGTGTCGCCACCGTCGGCGACGGCACCGTCGTGGCTCGGTTCGACGGCGTGTCGGCCTTCGGCGCCGACGGTGCAAGCGTCGGCATCGACGTGCGCGGTGGGCTCGGGTTCCTGGAGATGGAGGTGACCGGTGACCCCACCGCCGCCCAGTTCCCCATCGT
>JALYYN010000186.1 GCA_030946525.1 Actinomycetota bacterium
CGTCTCGCGCCCGAGGGCGGTGAGAGTCCGCGCTGCGGGGATTCGCTCATGATCGAGATCGCCCGAGGCGGCGGCCGCGGTCCGGCGTCGGCGACCGTACCGTGACAGTCGCCCAAGACAACAGGACGATTCCGGCCATTCGCCTGCCCCAGACCGCCGGCTGCGAGACAATCCCGACGTGACACTGGACTATTCCGGCGCCAGACGGGGCCGGCCCCACGTCCTCGGTGTCGTCTCGGACTTGGACGGGATGCTGCTGAGGTCCGATGGCTCACTATCGCCAACGACGATGTCGGTGCTCGAAACACTCACGGGCCTCGGCGTACCGCTCGTCGTGGCGACGGCGCGGACGCCACGCGCACTCCGCAAGGTCTCTGGCCACGGACGTCTGGGCCGGGCGGTGTGTGCAAACGGGGCGATCGTCTGGGACGCTGGACGCGACGAGGTGGCCCAGGAGAGATGGTTCGGTCCATCGGCGCTCGCTGCCGCCGTTCACCGCCTCAAGTTGGCGCTACCCGGTGCCGGCGTCGCCCTCCTGTCGGCTCGGACGATGTTTCTGGACGACACGTACATGGGCCTCAGGACCAAGAGAGCGGACGGAGCGGAGGTCTTCTCCGACATCGATCTCGTTGTCTCTCGACACCGAATAGTCATGGTCGCCGTTCGTCATCCCCGGCTCACTGCGGATCACCTCCTGACGCCGACCGTAGAGGCCTTCGCTGGGGTAGGCCTGGCATCCTTGGCCGGCCTGAGCGTCGTGGACATCGTTCCGGGGACGACGACGAAGGCCTTCGCAGTCGCAGGGGAGATGGCCTCCAGGGGCTGCGCGGGAAGCGACCGTCGTGTTCGGCGACATGCCCAACGATCTGCCGCTGTTCGGGTGGGCCGGTTGGGCCTGCGCGGTGGCTAACAGCCATCCCGACGTGCTTGAGGCCGCCGACGAGGTCGTTCCCAGCAACGACGACGACGGCGTCGCTCGAACAGTTCAGCGTCTCGTCGGACTCTGATCCGCCAGGATCGAACGGTGCCAGAACGCCCGTCCAGAAATGCGAGTCCGAGTTGAGGCAGAACGGCGGCACCATGACGCGAGCTCCGGCTGCGCCATGAGAGCGCCGACCCGGCCGCGAGCCGATAACTAGCCTGACCGCGTGGTCACCCTCGCCGATGTCGACTGGCCCCCCGTGCCGCTCGTTACAGCTCGACTGAAACTGCGCGCGACCGAGGCGGGCGATCGCGCCGGATATGTCGAGCTGCTCACGTCGGAAGACGTGCGGCGCTACTTGGGGGGACCGATGCCGCGAGACGAAGTGGTGCGATCGATGCCTGACGTGCCCGGTCGCTACCCGGGCACCTTTGCGATCGAGCTCGCCGGCCAGTTCGCGGGTGCGGTCATGGTCGAGCGCCGCAGCTCTGTACGACCCGGCCACGTGCGCGACGGCGGCAACGAGTTGGAGATCAGCTTCACGCTGCTCCCCGAGCATTGGGGCCATGGCTACGCAAGCGAAGCAGTCGAAGCTGTTCTCGAGTGGGCGATGGACGCGTTTCCTGATGAGCCTGTGATGTTGTGCACGCAGGCCGCCAACGTTCGGGCACGGAGGCTCGCCGAGCGATTTGGCTTCCGGCATGTTGAGACCTTGAACGAGTTCGGGGCGGAGCAGTGGCTCGGGGTTCGCTGAAGGACGAATCGATTGGTTCCTTCGCATCCCATGAGAGCGAGGTCGTGCAGAGCGGAACCAGCCCCGGCCGCCGGCCTTGGGGCGCACTCCGAGGTGGCGTTAAATCACCTTCTAAACCATCGGCGCAGGACCGAGGGACATCGCGACGGTTTGCCCAATCCCAATCCCTCGTGCCGCGCGAGCGGGCGTTCCGAGACGCATCGGATCGACTCTCATCCCCGCGTTGGCACCGTAGAATGGTCTCCAGTAGGCCGTGACGTCGTCACGACCTCGGGCGTACCCCAAGGAGCATGGGTGGCTCTCAGGAGGCATACTGGCTCCATGAAGGCGGTCGAGTGGGTGACGACATGGCTGCTCGCTACCATCATGCTCGTTCCCGTGATTCGGTACGTCGCAGTGCGGGGGGATCCCGTAGCGGTAGGGAACCCCTGGTCATTTTCACTACTGATTGCACTTTCCTTTACTGCGACTGCCTTCCTCGTCGGCATCGTCTGGCACTCCGCTCGAGACTGAAGCTTCAGCAAGGTAGAAGCTCGTGCCCTCGGACTGCGAGAGCATTCGGGACGGCACATCAGCGCCGCTCGGGACTTCGTGGCAACGCCGTCGACCCTCCGCAGCCCCCAAAGCCGCCGTCCGTGTCTGCCGAGGTATTCCCGAGCGCCGGAGACCGGGGGGCCAGGTGGAGGGCGCCGTCGTCCTCCCCGCCGTTCGCTCGCCGCTCGCGACCCCGCAGCCGAACCCGTGTACCGCCCGGGTGGAGCGTGAGGGAGCACGGTGTATCCCTAACGGCGACGGGTCTCGCAGGCGCGGCACCGTCACATATCGCCGGTGGTGGGAGCCATCCCCGCCGGCGAATGGGTGGCCGAGTCGGACTGGAGGCCGGGAGGACAGGACGTCGCACGACCAGTCGGACCTCTGTCTGGGGCCGTCGCGACGGAGCCGGACCGGAGGCTCTTGAACGGGGCTGCACCGCTCGACCAGGATCGGCGAGAATTGTGGCGGACCGGCGCACGCGGCGGCATCTAAAGGGCGGGATGAGCACGAGGAACGCGGAGATCTATACGAAGTACGCGTCCGAGCTGGTCGGGTTCGCCACCGTTCTGGTCGGGCCGTCGGCCGCTGAGGACGTCGTCGCTGAGGCCGTGACCCGTGCCCTTAGGTCCCCCGCCTGGCCCTCGGTGGAGCATCCTCGGGCCTACCTGATGCGTGCGACGCTGAACCAGGCGCTGCAGACTCACCGCACCAACCTGCGTCGGGCACGCAGGGAGCGATTCCTCGTCAGCGACTCCGATGGCGACGATGCCTCCCACGTCCGCATCGAGGTCGTCCAGGCCATGCGCCGGCTCACGACTCGCCAGCGTGCCGTCGTCTATTTCACCTACTGGCACGAGCTCCAATGCCGCGAGGTCGCAGAGCTGATGGGCATGTCGCCGAGAACCGTCGAACGCGAGCTGAGGACTGCCCGCCGGCATCTGGAGGTCTTACTGAGTTGACAGACCGACTGACCACGGAAATCCGTAGCGCGCTGGCCGAGCTGGTCGATGCCGCGCCGCTCCCACCAGACCTGCCGGGGGCCGGCGGACGTCCCCGTCGTCGAACCCGTCCGACCCGTGTGGTCGCCATTGGTCTCCTGGCCGCGGCCCTTGCCGGCGGCCTCGTCGCCGTCGATCGTCGCCATCCCTCGACGAGCGTGGCCGCCGGTCAACCACCGGACACCAACCACAACGCCGAGTTGGCCCCGATCGGAAGCGACGTGCTGCCCCCTCCCACCTTCGTGAGCCCAACCAGCGTCCCCGGCGGCCTCCAGTTCATCGAGGGTGGCAGGACCAGCCCGGCAACCTCGGCTCCTAATGAGATCCTGATCGCAGGTGGAGAGGGTCGCTCTGCCCGGCTGGTCTGGACGGCGGCGAGCGCCTGTGGAAGCGCCACGCCGGTGACCGCGGTCAGACCAGGGACGGGTGGTTCGGCGTTATCGAGCCCGGTTGCGACCGCCATGGCCAGCGATCCCCAGACCGCGTCCTATGGGAGCACGGGCGGGAACGGGTCCTTGCGCTGGTGTGAGGGGGGGACGACGAGCGTCATGCTGCTCACGACCGGCTTCGACGAGACAGCCGCCCGGGCCCTCGCCGCCACCGTCCGTCCCGCCGCCGGCCGAGCTGGTGACCTCACACTGGTGGTCCCGACCGGGTTCAGCGCCGGCCGGCCGAGTGCCAGGAGCGTTTCCTACACCCTGGCTTTTCGTCCCAGCCAGAGCGCCACGTCGAGGCCACAGCTTACGGTTGGTGTGCGCTCGGCCTGGACAACTGACCTTCAGCTGCTGGAGGCCAGCGGGGGCCTACCGTCGGTCCGGCAGATCGATGTCGGCGGAAGCCGAGGCTTCGTCGGCCAAGGCGCAGGCGGACCGCAGTACCAATCGCTCACGGTGGTCTACGACGAGCGTACGATCGTCAACCTCGGCGGGGACGGGCTGACCTCCGATCAGCTCATCGCTGCTGCCGCCTCGTTGGCACCTGCCGATCCTGCCGTCGCGCCCGATGTGACCGGCGACCCTCAGAGGTGTGCGCGGTTGGGCCTTTGCGGCTAAATCCAGCCGGGCGCCGGCGTCCTGACTCGTGGCGG
>JALYYN010000204.1 GCA_030946525.1 Actinomycetota bacterium
GACCGCCACCGACGTCGAGGAGGAGGACGCCGTGGATGCGGCCTCCACCGGCCCCGCGGTGGACGAGAAGCGCCCGGACGAGGTATCCGGCGGCGACAAAGAGGGCTAGGCCCTGCGCCCCGAACGCACGGGGGAGTCAGCCCACCTCCTGGTCATCGGCCTCGGCAATCCCGGCGCCGAGTACGAGGGCACCCGGCACAATCTGGGCGCCGACGTCATCGCCATGCTGGCCTCCCGCCACAACGCACCGCTCAAGAGGGGCAAGGAACGGGCCCTCGTCGGCGAGGCGCGCCTCGACGGCAAACTGCTGGCGCTCGCCTTCCCGCAGACCTTCGTCAACCTGTCCGGGGAATCGGTGGCCCGCCTAGTCCGCCGCTACGGCGTCGACGACGACATCACCCGGGTCGTCGTCGTCCACGACGAGCTTGACCTGCCGCCGGGCCGGGTCAAGATCAAGGAGGGTGGCGGGACGGCCGGGCACAACGGCCTCGAGTCCATCCGCTCGCACCTCCGGTCCGGCGCGTTCACCCGGGTACGAATCGGGATCGGAAAGCCACCGGGACGGCAGGCCGGAGCCGACTTCGTCCTGCGCCCGGCCCGGAAGGCCGAGCGGACGGAGTTCGACGTGGCCGTGGTGGAGGCGGCCGACGCGGTCGAGCTGATCTTCACCGACGGGGTCGCCGGCGCGATGAACCGGATCAACCAGCTGTAGGCGGGGCCATGCTCGTACTCGGGGCGGCGCGGGTAAACTCGGATGGAGGGAGGCATGGAGTGGGCTCGGCGTCACCGGATGTGGCCTACGCGGCCTACTGGCTGTGGATGGAGTCGGCCATCGGCGAGGCATGGACCCACCTCGCGGCCGCCGGGATACCCGCCATTCTCCTCAAGGGCCCGGTCATCGCCACCTGGCTCTACGTGGGCGATGTCCGCTATTCCCAGGACATCGACATCCTCGTCGAGCCGGTTCGGTTCGTCGATGCCCAGCGTGCGCTGGCCGAGCTGGGCTACGAGTCGCCCCTGGCCGACGCCGCGTCCTGCGAGATCGGGCCCAACACCACCACGCTCCGCAGGGCGGGCGGGGTCACGATCGATCTGCACCACCGCCTCATCGGCGCGCCGGCGGAGCCGCCCGAGCGTTGCTGGGAGGTCCTCAACAGCCGGACCATCCCGTACATGCTGGTGACGCGGGTGGAGGTCCGGGCCCTGGACATTCCGGCCCGCGCCATGCACCTCGCCCTCCACGTCGCCCAGAACGGGCCGAGGGATGCCAAGCCCATGGAGGATCTCCGCCGCGGCCTGGCACTGCTCAGCGAAGAGGACTGGCGGGCGGCGACCGAGGTCGCCGAACGGATGGGGGCGGTCCAGGCCTTTGCCGAAGGCCTCCGGCTCTGCACGGCGGGGGCGGAGGTCGCCGATGCGCTCGGGCTACCGACGGCGCCCCGGAACCTGGAGATGGAGCTGCGGCTCACCTCGGCCCCGTTCGAGTCGCTGTTCTTCGCCCGCCTCGCCGACACGCCCGGCCTGCCGGCCAAGGCGGCGCTCATCTGTCGCAAAGTGTGGCCGACCCCGGATTACATGCGCCTGCACTTCATGGTCGCCCGCCGGGGCCGGTTCGGGCTGCTCCGCGCCCACCTCATCCGTCCGGTGTCCCTACTTCGCCGCAGCGGGCCCGCCCTGCGGGCGTGGGCCCGGGCCCGCGCGAGCCTCAGCCGAACGAGCTAGGAGGCGGTCGCTGCGCTCGCGGGACGGCCGCTTCGATACCTCCGTGGCGCCGCCACCGAGCGACCGGCAGAGATGACCGGCGCCGGCACGCCGGTACCCTACGGACATGCGCTCGACGTACCTGCGGCCTGGCGCGTGGCTGCCGGTGGTGGCGCTGATCGGGCTGGCCGGCTTCCTGGCCGAGGTGGTCCGGCCATGGCCCGAGGGCCGGATTCTTTACACGCCGCGCGGTCTGGGGCCGCACGGCATCACCGCAGCGGACGTCATCGTCCTGGCGGTGGTGGTGGTGGCCGCCGTCGTCTGGCTCAGCTGTTGGGGCCGTACCGACGGATTCTCCTCCGATCGACGGGATCGTTGACATGAAACACGACGAGTTCTGGACCACGTATCAGCCCGGCTTCCGCTTTGCGGCTGCGACCCCTGGGTCGAAGGAGTTCTTCGAGGAGGTGACGGCACAGCGCTACGCCCTGGAGCCCCACATCCCGGATGTGGTCGGGTTCGAGCAGTGGTCCGGCGGCAAGGTTCTCGAAGCCGGATGTGGCATGGCCACCGACGGGGCCCGGTTCGCGGCGTCGGGCGCCGACTACACCGGCCTGGACTTCAGCCCGACCGCGCTTGACCTCGGCCGCCGCCGGTTCGCTGTCGACGGGCTGACCGGCCGGTTCGTCGCCGGATCGGTGACCCGGCTCCCCTTCGCCGACGAGACGTTCGACCTGGTCTTCTCTCACGGGGTCATCCACCATGTCGACGACACTGCTGGCGCGGTCCGCGAGTTCCGACGGGTGCTCAAGCCGGGCGGGACGGTGTTGGTAATGCTCTACCACCGGCACTCTCTCAACTACTACGTCACCATCATGGCCCTCCGACGCGCCCTCGTCGGCCTGATGATGCTGCCGACGGCGTCGAAGGCCGTCGCCCGGATCACGGGGGAGCCGGAGGACGTCCTCACCGGGCACCGTGAGCTCCTTGAGCGGCACGGGGCCCGGTACATCCTCGACAGGGGACTCTTCCTGTCCCACAACACTGATGGCCCGGGCAACCCGCTGTCGAAGGTCTACTCCGGCGACGAGGCTCGCGAGCTGTTCGCCCCGTCATTTCCCGACGTCGACGTCGACGTGCGTTACCTCCACCTGCGACTGTATCCGGGCGGTCCTCGGCTGGCGGCCACCGCACTGGGCAGGATGCTGGAGCGGCGCATCGGCTGGCACCTCTACGTCCGGGGCCGCCGACCGCTCGCCTCCGGGAGTGCCGTCGAGCAGGAGCCGGTACGCCTCTGATGGGCAGCCGTCGCCTGCGGCCCGGTGCGTGATCTGGCCGATATGCCAGCCGGTACGCTGAGCGGCATGGGGCGGGCAGGGGTCTTACTCGATCGCGACGGCACGATCATCGTCGACGACGGCTACGTCGGGACGATCGAGCGCGTCGAGTTCATCGACGGCGCCCCCGAGGC
>JALYYN010000206.1 GCA_030946525.1 Actinomycetota bacterium
GCCCCCTCGACGACGACCGCAAGGGTCGCATGCTCCTCGCCCTCGAGCGTCTCCGGGCCCGGTTCCGCCAGGTGCTGGTCGTCACCCACGACACGGCCATCAAGGAGCAGCTCCCCAACGCCATCGACGTGGTGAAGCTGCCCGGCCGCCGGGCGACCGCCCGCACCCTCTACGGCTGAGTAGCCTTTCGGCGCTGACGACGGATGGGAGCGGCGAATGCCCAAGCTCGGTTCGAAGAGCGATCTGCTGAAGTGCTCGTTCTGCGGCAAGGCCAAGGAACAGGTCGTCAAGCTGATCGCCGGGCCCGGCGTCTACATCTGCGACGAGTGCATCGACCTGTGCAACGAGATCATCGTCGAAGAGGCGGGCGAGGTCCCCGCCCGCCGGCGCCCCGACGACGACGAGATCGAGGCCGCGGTCCGCGACGTCACCACCGCAGTGAGCCACCTGCGCACGCTGGCCCTCCGCAGACAGCCGCCGCCGGACGGTTCTGTGTGAGTTTGTGCACCCAAAATGTAGACAACCTCACGAAGAACGGGCGGCGCAGGCGGGCGACGAGGGCGAGGGGCGGGTACCGCCGACGGGCGCCGATTTCCCGTCGGGCCCCGGGCCCGCTACAAACCGGAGCCCATGGTGTGGATTCTCGACCTCGACGGCGTGGTGTGGCTCTCCGATGACGTGATCCCGGGTGTGCCCGAAGCGGTGGAGCGGCTGCGGGATGCCGGTCACAGCGTGCTCTTCCTGACCAACAACTCGAGTCTCGAGGTCCGCTACCTGGTGACCAAGTTCGAGGGCATGGGGATGCAGGTCGCCGCCGAGGAGATCCTGACCTCCGCCCAGGCGGCGGCGTCGATGCTGGAGCCCGGCTCGACCGCCCTGGTCTGTGCCGGGGACGGCGTGCGGGAGGCGCTGGCCGAACGGGGGGTGAACGCGGTCGACACCGGCCCCGCCGACGCGGTGGTGGTCGGCTTTCACAAGGACTTCGACTACGGCCGGCTCAACGCCGCGTACCAGGCCATCCGGGGAGGCGCCCGGCTCATCGGCACCAACGCGGATACGACCTATCCCACGCCCGACGGCCCCATCCCGGGCGGCGGCGCGCTGCTCGCCTCGGTGGCGGCTGCGGCCGGCGTCCAGCCCGAGGTGGCGGGCAAGCCCTTCCAGCCCATGGCGGACGCCGTGCGCCGGAGGATCGGCGACGCGGCCGACGACGGCGTGGTCGTCGGGGACCGTCCCGACACCGACGGGCTCATGGCCGGCCGGCTCGGGCTCCCGTTCGCCCTCGTGTTCACCGGTGTGACGAGCCCCGACGACGCTCCGTTCGACCCGGAGCCGGCCATGACCGCTCCTGACCTCGCCACCCTCGTCGACCAGGAGCTGGGCCGGGCGTAGATCCCCGCAGGCCCGGTGCCGGCCTCAGGAGTTGGCGTAGACCCAGGGGTCGGCGGTGAGGTAGCGGCGTCGGGCCTCGCAGGTGTCCTGAACGGCGGCGAGGTTGAGGACGGCCTTGCCGGCCTGCTGTTCGCCGGTGACGGTGACGTCGTACGTGCCGGGGTCGTCGCCACAGGGCTTGGACCGCACCTCCATGTGCCCATTGCTCAGGGTGAAGGTGCCCGCGGTCGGGCCGGGGCCCTCGGGGACGATCAGGACGAAGTCACCTCCGGAGCGCAACTGGAGCACACCCTGGTGGATGCTGCGGTAGATGCCGGTCACCTGGGCGCCCGTGGCCGGCACGCCGGGGCGGGGAGGCTGGACGTTGGTCGCGGGAGGATCCGTCAGGCTGCAGCCGGCGGCCACCAGCGCCAGCGCGAGGCCGGCCGCGGGAACTGCAGGGAAGCGTCGCATGTCCCGAGATCCTGCCTCGTCGGGCCTCGGTACCGGAAATGCTTGATCTTGCACGGTCCTTCGGTTCAGATGTGCCGGTAGTTGTTCGTCTATCGAAGGAGGTGGTGGTGAACAAGTCCGAGGTGATCCAAGAGGTGGCCGGTACCGCCGGCGTGGCCAAGCAGGATGTCGAGAAGGTGATCGACGCCTTCTTCGACACGGTGCGCAGCGCCGTCGGCAAGGGCGACCGGGTGGCCTGGCCGAGCTTCGGCGCCTTCTCCGCCACCGACCGCAAGGCCCGCACCGGCCGCAACCCGCGCACCGGCGATCCGGTGCCCATCGCCGCGTCGCGCGCCCTGAAGTTCTCGGCCAGCACCGCGCTGAAGGCGGCGCTCAACCCCGCCCCGGCAAAGGGCGCCAAGAAGGG
>JALYYN010000207.1 GCA_030946525.1 Actinomycetota bacterium
CCGGAGGGGACGCAGATCACCATCCGGGGCTTGGCCCAGCGACGCTGGTGCACCCGCGTGATGAAGTACCGCAGCATCTTCTCGGTGATCTCGAAGTTGTTGATGACACCGTCGCGCAGCGGGCGCACGGCCTGGATGTGGCCGGGTGTGCGCCCGATCATCCGCTTGGCCTCGAGGCCGACGGCAAGGGGCCGGCCGTCCTTCACGTTCACGGCGACTACCGAGGGCTCGTTGAGCACGATGCCACGGCCGCGGACGTAGACGAGGGTGTTGGCGGTGCCCAGGTCGACCGCCATGTCGCGACCCAGGAAAGCTGAAAAGAAGTTGTCGGACATGAGAGGCTCCGCGCCTTGGGGTCGGCCAGAGGCTAGGCGCTGAGGGCGAGGGTCACAACCCGCCCTTACACCATGGCCGGGAAAAAGAGCGTGATCTCCCGCTGGGCCGACTCCTGGGAGTCGGAGCCGTGCACGAGGTTCTCGGTCATCTCGATGGCCAGGTCGCCCCGGATGGTCCCGGGCGCCGCCTGCTTGGGGTTGGTGGCTCCCATCAGCGTGCGGACCACCGCGTAGGTCTCCTCGGGGCCCTCCACCACCATGAGCAGGGCGGGGCTGCGGGTGATGAAGCTCACCAGGTCGGCGAAGAACGGCTTGTCCCGGTGCTCGCCGTAGTGGGTGCCCGCGGTCTCGGCGTCGATCGTGCGCAGCTCGGCGGCCACCAGCCGCAGGCCCTTGGCCTCCAGGCGGGCGACGATCTGGCCGGCCAGCCCCCGCTCGACCGCGTCGGGCTTGCAGATGACGAGTGTTCTGTCCATGAGACGAGCGAGGTTAGCGGGCTCCCCCGGACCATCCGGCTGCAGTTGAGCGTGGATACGCGCGCGGATGCAGCCAGATGACATGAAAGATCAGTGCGGGATCGTCGTGTGCTTGAACTCGTTGAGGTTGGGCCAGCCGGCCACGAGGTCGACGCATCGATCGACTTCCTCCCGGGCCTTGGCCGCGTCGGCCCCGGGGCGATCGACGAGGCGGACGAAGACGGCCTGGCCACCGGCGATGACCGTGGGAACGCCGAACACCCGGTGCTCGTTCACGGCCAGTTCGTGCTCGGCCCGGAAGGTGTCCCTGGGCCGGCAACCCAGGACCTCGTTGAACACGTCGTCGGGGTCCAGGCCCTGGGCAGTCAGCACGTCGGCCACGACATCGTGCTCGCGGATGTCGAGGCCCTGGTCGTGACGGGCGGCGAACAGCGCCCGGTGCACGGCCGGAAAGGCGTCGGGCCAGCCGTCCCGCACCGCAATGCCGACCTCGACGGCCATCCGCGTCGCAGCCATTTCCGGGTCGTCCCAGACATCGGTCTCCGAGTCCGCGACCTTGGTCTGGTTCAGGGAGAACCCCAGCCACCGCACGTCCCACTCGTCGCCCGCCGCCTGCTGACCGAGCAGCACGTGCTCTGCGAAGTTCCTCGCGAAAGGGCAGCGGTAGTCCCAGGTGACGGCGAACTCCCGGGCGGTCACTTCGCCACCGGAGCGGGCATGAGGCGTGGAGCGGGGACGGCGGTCTCCGGCCAGCGCTTGCGGGAGCGGGACGACAGCTTGCGCAGGAGGGCGATGGCGCCGGGGTCGTCGTCGCCGGGGCGTCCCTCGATGGTGCCGTCCTGGAGCATCTTAACCATGATCTCCCGGCCGATGTCGGTGCGGATGATGGTCAGCGTCCAGTCGTTGAACGCCCCGATGCCGCCGGTGGAGATGTCGGCGTGCTCGGCGGCGAAGTCGGGGCAGAGCTTGCAGCCCTCGCGCGTCCAGGCGTGGCACTCCTTGAGCGGGATCTCGTGGTACGCGCCGTCGCGCATCCAGATCTGGAACACGCCCTTGATGTTCATCTTGACCATGTCCTGCTTGCGGAGGCCGTACTTGGCCTCGAACAGCTCCTCGAAGATGGCGTCGTCGAAGGTCTTGGAGCACAGCAGGCCGATGTTGAGGGCGAAACGCCGGGCCGGCTTCCCCGCCTTGCGCATCGTCATCACCGGCGGCACCGACGACTGGCAACTCATGCCCACCAGGGCGAGCTTCTCCGATCCGCCGGCCACCGCCTCGGCGTAGGCCATGGTGTTGGCCGAGTACGTGTAGCGGCTGCCGCTTGCGGCCAGGATCTCGTCGCGGTTGCGAGCGACGCCGGGGATGGCCTTCCAACTGGTGCCGTCACCCTCCAGGTAGGACACGAGAGCGGCGTCGATGTAGCCGTGGTCGAGAGCCCACAGGAGGATGGCCGAGACCAGGCCCCCGTCCTGGCCCCTGGTCTGGACCTCGGGATCAGTGGCCCGGGCCAGGATGATGTCCTTGGAAATTCCGTCGACCTCTTCGGTGCGCCGGGTCCGCCCGAACAGGTGGGTGTCGATGTCGGTCTCCCAGGCACGGAAGCGGGGACATGCCCTGGTACACGACGTGCACCCTCGGTCACCGTGGCCGCATCCGCCCGGTCCGCCCTCCTCCTCGAGGTGGAAGGGCTTGTACACACCGTTGGTGTCGTCGTAACCCAACACGGCATGCGGGCACGCCACCACGCAGCCGGCGCAGCCCGTGCACAACCCGCTCGTGATGACCTCGTCGAACAGATGGGCCCAGTGCGCGGTCCAGCGC
>JALYYN010000216.1 GCA_030946525.1 Actinomycetota bacterium
GGGATGTCGGCCCGGGCGACGGGGAAGCTGGTGTCGAAGCGGTGGAAGTCGGCGATCTCGGTGCCGGTGCTGTCGAAGACGCGGGTGATGCGGGAGTCGATGGTCGGGCGGGGCTTGGGCAACGATCCCGACAGGGGGACGGCCAGCAGGCACACAACCAGGATGCCGATCACCAGCAGCGGGACGATCAGGCCGGCGATGGCCAGGGCGGTGACCCCTCGCCACATGGGATCCTCCCAGGCGGCGGGCGCCCACCACGTCGCCGACCGGCTGGTGTCGCGGCGGCCGAAGATCAGCTCTGACGCCGACAGCACCCTCCTGGTCCCCCTCGGCCTCGACCGCGCCTCATGCCGGCGACGTGCTCGGCCGGTCGCCCGACATCCTTCCCCATTTCGCGCCGCCCACGCCTGCCCGTGCACCGTCTAGGGTCGGCGACGGAGGTGTCCGGGCACCTGGTGGGCCCCCCCGCCTTCAAAGCGGGTGGGACGGGCGATCCCCGTCCGGCGGGTTCGATTCCCGTCCACCTCCGCCAATCGACCGCCCCCTTTCGGAGAGGGGGGCGCGATCTCCATTAGGGTTCCGAGGATGAAGAAGCTGATCCTCCTCATCATCCTCGTGGCTCTCGGCGCAGTCGCGGCCAAGAAGATCAAAGCCACCTAAGCGCGTCCGGCGGCCCGGCGGGACCTGAGGTCCGGCCGGCGTCCGCCGATCCTTGCGTCGGGCCTTGCGCGGTGTCGCCGGGACCGCTAGCTTTCCGTTTCTCGACTCTTCCCCGGAGTTCGGTTTCTCGCGCCCGGGGAGGGCTCGATGCTCATTGCCTGTTGGTCGCCCAAAGGCGGCAGCGGCACCACGGTGATCGCCTGCGGCTTGGCTGCGGTGCTGGCCCGCTCGGCGCCGCCGGACGTCCTCTCGTCGCCGCAGCCTCACAGGTCGCCGCAGCACATGGCGCCGCACGTCGACCGGCACGGGGTGGTGATCGCCGACCTCGCCGGCGACGTTCCCGCCGTCCTGGGCCTGCCCGAGCCCTCCGGCCCCGGCCTGGCCGAGTGGCTGGAGGCCGGGCCCGACGTCACCGCGTCCGCCCTGGCCCGGCTCGAGATCGACGCGGTGCCCCGGCTGCGCCTGCTGCCGTGGTCGGCGGGGTCCGGCCGGGGGGCGGCGGCGGCGCCGGGACGGGCCGAAGCCCTGCTCGAGGCCCTGTCCGACGACGCCCGGCCCGTGGTGGCCGACTGCGGCACCGCCGCCGACGGGCCGGGGCTGGCCCTGGCCGCCGGCGCCCCGGTGTCGCTGCTCGTGCTGCGGCCGTGCTACCTGGGCCTGCGCCGGGCCCTGGCCGCGCCGGTCCGTCCCTCCGGGGTGATCCTGCTCACCGAGCAGGGCCGTTCGCTGGCCCGGCGCGACGTGGAGGACGTCCTCGGCGTACCGGTGCGGGCCGAGGTGGCGATCGACGAAGCGGTGGCCCGGGCTGTGGATGCGGGCCTGTTGGCCCGTCGCATCCCGCGCCCGCTCGAGCGGGCCCTCCGGAGCGCAGTGGGCGTGAGCGCTGGTCGGGACGCGGCGTGACGGCTCGGGCCACGGAGGCACCTCTGGCGACGGCCAAGGCCCGGATCCACGCCCGCCTCCTGGCCGACGACGGCGCCGGCGCCCTTGCCGACCGGGTGGCCGCCCTGGTCGACGAGGAGGCGCCGCTGCTGGGCGCCGGTCTCCGGCATCGCCTGGTCGCCGGCGTGCTCGCCGACGTGTGCGGGCTGGGCGCGCTCGAACCCCTGCTAGGCGATCCCGCGGTCACCGAGATCATGGTGAACGGGCCGGGCCGGGTGTGGGTCGAGCGCAACGGCGCCCTGGTCCGGGTGCCGGTCGACCTCGACACGGAGGCCATCGAGCACCTGATCGAGAAGGTCGTGGCGCCGCTCGGGCTGCGAATCGACCGGTCCTCGCCACTGGTCGACGCCCGCCTGCCCGACGGATCCCGGGTCAACGCCGTCGTGCCGCCCCTGGCCGTCGACGGGCCGTGCCTGACGGTGCGTCGCTTCGGCGCCCGAGCCGTCCCTCTTGAGGCCTTCGGACCGGCCGACGTGGTCGAGCTGCTGTCCTGGGCCGTCGACGCCCGGCTCAACCTGGTCGTCTCCGGCGGCACCGGCGCGGGCAAGACCACCCTCCTCAACGCCCTGGCCTCCCGTATCCCGTCCTCCGAGCGGGTCATCACCGTGGAGGACGCCGCGGAGCTGGCCCTGCCGGGGGAACACGTCGTCCGCCTGGAGGCCCGGCCGGCCAACGCCGAGGGCGCCGGGGAGATCCGCATTCGGGACCTCGTGCGCAACGCCCTCCGGATGCGGCCCGACCGGATCGTCGTCGGCGAGGTGAGGGGTCCCGAGGCCCTCGACATGCTCCAGGCCATGAACACCGGCCACGAGGGGTCCCTTTCGACCTGCCACGCCAACAGCGCCGACGACGCCCTCCGGCGCCTGGAGACCATGGTGCTGATGGGGGAGGTCCAGCTACCGCTCGCCGCCGTCCGCAGCCAGTTGGAGGCGGCGCTCGACCTGGTGGTCCAGGTGGCCCGCCGCCCCGACGGGAGCCGGCGGGTGATCGCCGTCGCCGAGGTGCTCGAGGGCGGTGCGGATGCGGATTCCGGGGCCCGCACCCGACTGATCGCCGGGCCGGAGGGCGTGGTGGCCACTCCCGGTCGGCGGGGACGGGCGTCGTGACCGGCCCGGAAGGCCGGTCCATGGAGTATTCACTGACCCACACGCCCGAAGGGAGTGTGGGTCAGTGACCAGCCCGGCAGGCCTGTTCCCAGGCTTGGCCGTGCTGGCCGCCGGGGCCGCCGGAGACGACCAGGTTGAGCCGGGCGTCGACGGCCCAGGAC
>JALYYN010000238.1 GCA_030946525.1 Actinomycetota bacterium
GCGCTCGAAGACGCCGACGTCCTCGAACATGGGGCTCAGCACCAGCCCGTACCCGGCCCGCTCGACCGTCGAGGAGAACAGCGCGACCAGCCGCTCCCACCGCGCCGACTCGGGCGGCAGCACGTCGTGGGTGCCCTTCGGGGCGCGGAACTCCGTCACACAAGGCACGCTACCGGCTGCCGCCTCGGCGGCGGCCGGGCTTACCGGCGCGAGCCGGGCAGGACGCGGTAGGCGTCGAACACGGAATCGACCCGTTTGACCGACCTGAGCAGCGACTCCAGGTGGGACGGGTCGGCGAGCTCGAAGTCGAAGCGGAGCCTGGCGACGCGGTCGGTGCCGGTGTGGGTCGACGACGCCACGATGTTGACGTGATGGTCGGCCAGCGCGGTCGACACGTCACCCAGCAGGCGGGCCCGGTCGAGGGCCTCCACCTCGATGGAGGCCACGAACACCCCGGGCCTGGCGCCGTCCCACTCCACCTCGATCTGGCGCTCCCCCATGCTGGTGGTGAGCGTCACCGCGTTGGCGCAGTCGGCCCGGTGCACGGAGACCCCCCGCCCGGTGGTGACGAAGCCGACGATCTCGTCGCCGGGAACGGGCGTGCAGCACATGGCCAGGCGCACCATCACGTCGTCCAGCCCCTCGACGTGGACGCCGCCCGACCCCGACACCCGGGCCCGGGTGGGCCGGCGGACGGTGGTCGGGAGCTGCTCCTCGTGGCCGCCGCCGCGCAGCTCCTTGGCCAGGCGCTGGGCCACCGACTGGGCCGACACGTGGTTCTCGCCGATGGCCTGGTGGAGGGCGTCGAGGTCGGCGTAGTTGAGGTCGACCGCCACCTTGGTCAGCAAGGGCGACGTGGAGAGCTTCTGCACGGGCAGGCCCTCGCGGCGCATGTGCTTGACCAGATCGTCTCGGCCGGCCTCGATGGCCTCTTCCCGCCGACTCCGGCTGAACCACTGCCGGATCTTGTTGCGGGCCCGGGGCGTGGCGACGACCTGCATCCAGTCCCGCGACGGCCCCGCACCCTCGACCTTGGAGGTGAAGATCTCCACCCGGTCGCCCGATTTCAGGGCGGAGTCGAGGGGGACGAGCCGGCCGTTGACCCGGGCGCCGATGCACCGGTGGCCGACGTCGGTGTGGATGGCATAGGCGAAGTCGATGGGCGTGGCACCGACGGCCATGGTGATGACGTCGCCCTTGGGGGTGAAGACGAAGACCTCGTCCTGCTCGAGGTCGACCTTCAACGACTCCATGAACTCCTGGGGGTCGTCGGTCTCCTGCTGCCAGTCGACGATGCGGTGGAGCCAACCGACGTCGGCGACCGGCGCGGCCTCCTTGTAGTTCCAATGTGCGGCGATGCCGAACTCGGCCCGCTGGTGCATCTCCCGGGTGCGGATCTGGACCTCGATGGGCTTGCCCTGAGGACCGACCACCGTCGTGTGCAGCGACTGGTAGAGGTTGAACTTGGGCATGGCGATGTAGTCCTTGAACCGGCCTTGCACCGGCTTCCAGGTGGAGTGGATGGTGCCGAGGGCGGCGTAGCAGTCCTTCACCGTGCCGACGAGGACCCGCAGGCCGACGAGGTCGTAGATCTCGTCGAACTCGCGCTGCTTGACCACCATCTTCTCGTAGATGCTCCAGTAGTGCTTGGGGCGGCCGATGACCTCCCCGTCGACCTTCACGTCGGCCAGCCGGCTGCGCACCATGTCGACGACCTGGGAGAGGTAGATGTCGCGCTCGGGGGCCCGGGTGGAGACCATCTGCTCGATCTCGGCGTACCGTTTGGGATAGAGGGTGGCGAAGGAGAGATCCTCGAGCTGCCACTTGATCCCGGCGATGCCCAGCCGGTGGGCCAGCGGTGCGTAGACGTCGATCGTCTCCTGGGCGATGCGCTCCTGCTTCTCCTGGGGGAGGGCGGCGATGGTGCGCATGTTGTGGAGGCGGTCGGCCAGCTTGATGAGCAGGACACGTATGTCCTTGGCCATGGCCACCAGCATCTTGCGCATGGAGGCGGCCTGTTGGGCCTCCTTGGAGTCGAAGCGCACCCGGTCGAGCTTGGTGACGCCGTCGACCATGGCCGCCACCTGGGGCCCGAAGTCCCGGGTGACGTCGACCAGGGAGATGCCCGTGTCCTCCACCGCGTCGTGGAGGAGGGCGGCGGCCAGGGTGATGTCGTCCAGGCCGAGCTCGGCCAGGATGATGGCCACGGCCAGGGGGTGGACGATGTAGGGGTCGCCGGAGCGGCGGACCTGGCCCTGGTGGGCCTCGGCGGCCACGCCGTAGGCCCGGGTCAGCAGGGCGGTGTCCGCCTTGGGATGCTTGGAGCGGTAGAGCTCCACCAGCTCCCGGGCGTCATCGGGGACGGGCGGGGACGTGGCGCTGCGCCGCCATGGCAGGACCCGGTCGGCGGTGGCCACTCCCCCTCCTTCTCTCCTACGGGCCGGTCACGGGTAGGTGACCAGGGACATCACGTCGTGGCCCTCCAGCTTCTCGCGTCCGGCGAGAAAGGTCAGTTCGACGGCGAAACCGAGGCCGGCGACGGTGGCCCCGAGGCGTTCGATCAGCCGGACGGTGGCCTCGGCGGTGCCTCCGGTGGCGATCACGTCGTCGATGACGATCACCTGGTCGGCATCGGTGACGGCGTCGGCGTGCAGCTCCAGGCGGTCGACGCCGTACTCCAGGTCGTACTCGGCGGACTCGGTCTTCCAGGGCAGCTTCCCCGGCTTGCGCACGGGAACGAAGCCGGCGCCCAGGCGGTAGGCCACCGGGGCGGCGAGGATGAAACCACGGGCCTCCACGCCGACGACGGCGTCGACCCGCCGGTCGGCGAAGTGGTCGGCCAGGGCGTCCACGGTGAACCGGAAGGCCTTCACGTCGTCGAGGAGCGGCGTGAGGTCGCGGAACATGATGCCGGGGCTCGGGAAGTCGGCGACGTCGCGGATGTGCTGCTTGAGCCAGTCGGCATCACCCATGCCGGCCAAGGTACTCGGCCGGCCGGACGAGGTTCGATCCGGTGACGTCCCCTTCCCTGCGACAGGCGTCGTGATCGCCGATGCGGACGAGGGAGTCGGATCCCCCCTACTGGACGAACCTGCCGTGTAGAGTGGGCCCAGTTTGAAGCTCGGCTGAGACCAGCGCTGGGTCCTAATTCAGAGGCGAGTCTGCGTTCGACAGAGAGCGCAGGAGGGACAAGACACATGACCGAGGAACCCGGCACCACGTCTATCGGGAACTCACCGCGGTACCTGACACCCGGCGAAGTCGCCCGCTCGTTGCACGTCTCCCCGAAGACCATCAACCGCTGGGCCAACGCCGGACGGATTCCCTGCATCGTGACGCTGGGCGGCCACCGTCGGTTCCGTCCGGAGGACGTCGACGCCGTGGTCGAGGCGATGAGCGCCCGGGGGGCCCCGCTCCCCGAGTAGGTCGTCCGGCCCGTCTCACCGGGACCGGACGCTGCCTTCAGCGCTTCTTGCCCTTCTTGCGAGGCTTGGGGGCGCCGGGCCGGGCAACCGGCCTGGGCCGGGGGGTGCCGACGCCACCGGCCGCCCGCGGCTGCGCGGGCACGAACACGCCGGCATCCTCGTCGTCGCCGGCATCGGCCACGGGACGACCCGCCGACGCGGCCTTGGCACCCGCCTTCGGCCGCAGGGTCGCGGTCTGGTTGGCGCCACGCGCGCCGACGCCGCCACCGGCCAGTGCCGCCGCGGCGGCCGGCGTGAGCAGGCCGGTGCCGCCCTTGGCGGTGATGCGCTCCCGTGCGCTGACGTAGCGCGGCTCGCGCTCCTTCAACATGGCCAGGACCGGCGAGGCCACGAAGATCGACGAGTAGGCGCCGGTGAGCAGACCGACGAGCAGGGCCAGGCCGAAGTCGTCCAGGGTGGTCGCCCCGAGGATGCCCGCCCCGATGACCAGGATCGACACGATCGGCATGATGGCCACGATCGACGTGTTGATCGACCGCATGAGCACCTGGTTCATGGACAGGTTGACGGTGTCGGAGTAGGTCAGCCTCCCGAGGGCGGAGAGGCCCTTGGTGTTCTCCTGCACCTTGTCGAACACGACGATGGTGTCGTACAGGGAATAGCCCAGGATGGTCAGGAAGGCGACGACGGTGGCCGGGGTGACCTCGAACCGGGAGATCGAGTAGACGCCGACGGTGACCAGGATGTCGTGGACCACCGCGATGAGGGCGGCGAGGGCCATCTTCCACTCGAAGCGCAGCGAGATGTAGAGCGAGATCAGTATGAAGAAGACGATCAGGGCGTTGCGCGCCTTCTTGGTGACGGTGTTCCCCCACGAGGGGCCGACGTCGTTGACGCTCACCTGACTGACGTCGACGTGGGCCAGCTCGGCCAGCCGCTCGGTGACCTTGGTCTGGTTCTCCGGCGTCTGCGAGCCCGACGCCACCCGGATCTTGTTCCCGCTGATCGTCTGGATGGTGGCGTCACCCAGGCCGAGCGGGCGCACCGCGTCGCGGGCCTGGCCCACCGACACCCCGGGGGCCGGGAGCTCCCACGACGTTCCGCCCTTGAAGTCGATCCCGAAGTTGAGGCCCTGCACGAGCAGGGAGATCACGCCGACGAGGATGACCAGCCCGGAGACCGCGAACCAGACGTTCTTGCGCCCGACGAAGTTGATCGTCGTCTCGCCGTGGTACAGCCGGTGCCGCAGCGACGCCTTGGGGGGGCCGTCGGTCGGGACGGGCGTGACCGGTTCCGTCATGATGCGCTCCCGGCCGCAGGCGCGGCGTTCAGGCCCCTGGCCACGCCCACCCAACGGGCCTCGGTGAACAGTTTGCTCCGGCCGAGCAGCACGACCATGGGGCGGGTGAAGAAATAGGCCATGAAGATGTCGAGCAGCGAGGACAGCCCGAGGAAGAAGGCGAACCCCCGGACCGAGCCCACGCTCAGGACGTAGAGGACGGCGGCGCCGATGATCGATGCGGCGTCGGCGGCGAGAATGGTGCGGTAGGCCCGGGTGAACCCCCGGTCGACAGAGGACCGGATGGTCTTGCCCGAGCGGATCTCGTCCTTCAACCGCTCGAAGTACACGACATAGGAGTCGACCGTGACGCCGACGGACACGATGATCCCCGTGGCCCCGGCCAGGCTCAGCGCCAGCCCGCTGGTGGTCCCGAGGTAGGTGACGAGTGAGTACATGATGGCCCCGGTCAGGCTCAGGCCCAGCCACACGACCAGACCCAGGGCCCGGTAGTACAGGATCATGTACGCCCCGACCAGGACCAGGCCGACCATGCCGGCCAGCAGCCCGGCGTGCAGGGAGTCCTTGCCCAGGCTGGCCGAGACGGTCTGCACCGTCTGGCGGTCGAGCTGGACGGGCAGGGCGCCGTACTTGAGGACGAGGGCCAGATCCTTGGCCTCGCCCTGGGTGAAGTTGCCGGTGATCACCCCGCTGCCGGGGAAGTTGGTGGAGTCGAGCCGGGGGGCCGAGCGCACGACGCCATCAAGGTCGATGGCGATCTGGTTCCCGGTCCCCACCTTCACCGCCATGTCGTTCCACTGCTTCGTGCCGTCGCCGGTGAGGCTGAAGTTGACCTCCCATTGGCCCGTCGTGGGCTGCACGACGGCGCTGGCCGACGACAGCGCCGTACCCTTGACCTCGGCGGGCGCCAGCAGGTACCGGGAGGTCACCGCGCCCGAATGGTCCTTCTCCGGGAGGATCACCTGCTCGGTGGCGACGTCCTGCTCGGGCGCGGTGGTCTTGTTGACGTCGAGGGTGGTCGGGGTGGTGTCGGGGGCGCCGGCGACCGTGGTCGGCGTCGTCGAGGAGGTGCTGCTGGTGGGCGTGGCCTGAGCCGGGAGCTGTTGCACCACCGGGCGGAACAGCAGCTGGGCGGTCTGGCCGACGACGGCGAGGGCGCGGTCGCTGTTCTTGACGCCGGGCAGGGAGACGATGATCGAGTCACCCTGCCGGGTGATCTCCGGCTCCGCCACGCCCAGGGCGTCGACCCGGTTCCGGATGATCTCGATGGCCTGGTCGAGCACGCCCGAGGGCACCTTGGTCCGGGGCTGGAGCACGACCGACGCACCACCCTGGAGGTCCAGGCCCAGCTGTGGGGTGTTCCCGGAGAGGAGGGTGGCCCCGAGCGCTCCGATGGCCACGACGAAGACCGCGACGAGAGAGACCGTGAGCGAGCGGCGCATCAGATCTCGTCCTCCGTGTCGACGGCGGCGGCGTCGGCCGTGGGCCTTTCGGCGGAGGTCAGTTCCGCCTGTCCGGTCGGTTCGGGGTCCACGTCCGGATCATCCTCCACGACGGTCTCCGCCGGCGCCACCCGCTGGGTGACCGCATTGCGCAGGACCTGCAGGACGATGCCGGGCGCCACCTCCACCGAGAGCGTCTCCTCGGCCACGCCGACCACGGTGCCGTAGACGCCGCCGGCGGTGACCACCTCGTCACCGACCTCGAGGGAGGCGACGACGGCCTGGTGCTGACGCATCTTCCGCTGCTGGGGGAGGATGAGCAGGGCCCACATGAGGCCGAACGTGATCAGAAGTGCAAGAAGGGGTCCCATAAGAAGAGTGGGGTCGCCGGGCGACCGCCTTGCAGGTTACCCCGCCCTGCGAGGGGAGCCGGGGTCAACCTCAGGCGAAGAGGCCGGCGATCGCGGGACCGGGGCCCTCGGGCGGGGTCATCCCGAGATGGGCCCATGCCGCCGGGGTCGCCACCCGGCCGCGCGGCGTGCGCTGCAGCATGCCGAGCTGGAGCAGGAACGGCTCGTACATGTCCTCCACGGTCTCCGGCTCCTCCCCGACGCAGATGGCCAGCGTCGACAACCCCACCGGCCCACCCGCGAAGCGGCGGCACACCGCGGCGAGGATGGCCCGGTCGACCTTGTCCAGGCCGGCGTCGTCGACCTCGAACAGGGCGAGTCCGTCGCGCGCCGCCGCCTCGGTGACGATCCCATCGGCCCGGACCTCGGCGTAGTCCCGGACCCGGCGAAGGAGCCGGTTGGCGATGCGGGGCGTGCCCCGGGCCCGGCGGGCGACCTCGTGGGCCCCGGCCGGCTCGATGGCCACCCCCATGATGCGGGCGGCCCGGACGACGATGGCCTCCAGCTCGGCCACGTCGTAGTAGTCGAGACGGGCGACGAAACCGAACCGGTCACGAAGGGGCCCGGTGATGAGGCCGGTCCGGGTGGTCGCCCCGACCAGGGTGAAGCGGGGAAGGTCGAGGCGGAGGGACCGGGCGGAGGGGCCCTTGCCCAGCACGATGTCGAGTTGGAAGTCCTCCATGGCCGGGTACAGGACCTCCTCGACGATCCGGGGCAGTCGGTGGATCTCGTCGATGAACAGGACGTCGCCCTCGTCGAGGTTGGTGAGGACCGACGCCAGGTCGCCGGCCCGCTCCAGCGCCGGTCCCGACGTGATCCGCAGCGAGACGTCCATCTCGGCGGCCACGATCCCGGCCAGGCTGGTCTTGCCCAACCCGGGCGGGCCGGCCAGGAGCAGGTGGTCGACGGGCTCGCCCCGGCGGCGGGCCGCCTCCAGCAGGATCTCCAGGTGCTGGCGGAGCTGGGCCTGGCCGACGAACTCGGCCAGGCGGCGGGGCCGGAGGCTGACCTCCTCCACCTGCTCCCCCGGCCCGGTGACCGGCGCCAGCAGCTCGTTGCGGGTCATCCAGTACCCCTCATCGGAGGCTGCCCAGGGTCTGGAGCGCGGCGCGGACCAGCGCGGTGACGTCGCCCTCGGCCGGCAGCTCGCGCATGGCCCGCCGGACCTCCTCGGGCTGGTAGCCGAGGGCGGCCAGGGCGGCGCGGACCTCGGCCTTCGACGACCCGCCGGCCCCGTCGGCCGGGCCCTCGCCGTCGAAGCCGGCACCGTCGGGCACGTCGAGGCGGGACTTCAGCTCCAGCAGGAGGCGGGCCGCCGTCTTGCGCCCGACCCCGGGCACCAGGGTGAGGGCGTCGAGGTCACCGTCGAGCACGGCGACGCGCAGAGCGTCAGGCCCGTGGACCGAGAGGATGGCCAGGGCCAGGCCGGGCCCGACGCCGTGGGCGCCGAGGAGGGACTCGAAGCAGTCCCGCGCGTCGGCGGTGGCGAAGCCGTACAGCGTGAGGGCGTCTTCGCGGACGTGGAGGTGGGTGTGGACGACGACCTCGTCGCCGATGCCGCCCAGGGCGACGATGGTGGGCGCCGACACGCTGATCCGGTACCCGACCCCGCCGACGTCGAGCATCACCTCGCCCTTGGGCGAGCGGTGGACGAGGGTGCCCCGTAACCGTCCGATCATCGCTGCCTCTCAGTCATCGCTGCCTCTCAGTCAACGCAGCCGTCCTGTCAACGCGGGGCCGCCTTCAGTCGGGCCTTGAGCGGCGCCATGGCCAGGTGGCAGAGGGCCAGGGCCAGGGCGTCGGCCGCGTCGGGAGGTCGGGGAACCTCGGCCAGGCCGAGGAGGGACTGGACCATGCGCTGCACCTGCTCCTTGGTGGCCGACCCGTAGCCGGCCACCGCCTGCTTGACCTCGTTGGGGGTGTACTGCACCACGTCGCAGCCGGCCTGGGCGGCGGCGGCCATGGCCAGCCCGCTGGCCTGGCCGACCGACATGGCGGTGCGGGCGTTGACCTGGAAGAACACCCGCTCGACGGCCACCGCTGCGGGCCGGAACTCGGCGAGCAGGCCCCGCAGGTCGCGGTCCAGGGCGGCCAGCCGGTCGGGAAGGGCGTCGGACGGGGGCGTGGTGAGCACGCCCACCGCCACCACCTTCGGCGTCACGCCGGTGCCGCCCGACACGCAGCCGTACCCGCAGCGGGACACGCCGGGATCGATGCCGAGCACGAACATGAGTTCGGAGACTACCGGACCGCCCGGCGCGCAGGGTGGATCAGGACAGCTCGGGTCGCTCGGGACGAATGGTGTCAAGGTCAGTGGAGGCGAAGTCGGCCCCCGTGCACACCACCGGAAGGCCGGTCCGCTCACACAGGGCATAGACGAAGCAGTCGCCGAAGTTCAGCGCCGCTGCATGGCGTCCCTTGCCGTACCGACGCCACGCACCGAGGGCCCGATCGGCGAGATCGGCGTCCACATCGACGGTCTCGATCTTGGCGTCGCGCAGGAACCTGCTGACCACATCAGCCCCCGCCGGGCCGAAACGAGCCTCGATCACGATCCCGAGCTCGACTCTGCTGGCGGCCGACATGAATCGGGCGCCCGCCTCCTCGATAACGGCTATCAACGTGTCGCTCCCAGGCTCGGTGAGGAGGATGGCCACCGCAGCCGACGGGTCGATGACGACCGCCGTCCCGACCCGTTCGATCACTCGGGAAGACCGTGATCGCCGTAGCCGACGATCTCGTCGGGGGCCCGCTCGTCGAGCACAGGCAACGTCGTCACGTCCGACTGGATGCGGCGCAGCCGGGCGGCCATCCCACCCATGCCCCGCGCCTGGTGGCGCGTCAGTCGCTCGCGCAGCGCAGTGACGACCGCCTCTGTAAGGGACTCTCCTGTGACCGAGGCCAGTTCCCGGGCCAGGCGGTCCGCCTCCCCGCTCTTGATGCTCAGCGCCATAGCACCAGTATAGATAGTCGGGCTGCCTTCTACCTTGTCACCACCGACGGGGACGGTAGGTGACTATCGCTCCGGCGTGTTCCGGGTCCCCGGTCAGGTCGACAGGGCGGCGAGCACCTGATCGGGGATGTCGAAGTTGGCGTAGACGGCCTGCACGTCGTCGTGGTCCTCCAGGGCGTCGACCACCCGGAGCACCTTGCGGGCGTCGGTCTCGGACTCCAGGGCGATGGTGCTGGTCGCCACCATGGTCAGCTCGGCCGACGTCACCTTGACCCCCGCCGCCTCCAGCGCGTCGCGCAGCCGGCCGAGATCGGTGGGCGCCGCGGTGAGCTGCCAGGTGTCGCCCTGGTCCTCGAGGTCCTCCATGCCGGAGTCGAGGCCGATCATCATGACCTCGTCCTCGTCGGCCGCCGGGCCGCCCTTCGGGATGATGAGCACCGCCTTGCGCTCGAACTGCCAGGCCACCGCTCCGGGCTCGGCGCTGGAGCCGCCGTTCTTGGAGAAGATGGCCCGTACGTCGGCACCGGTCCGGTTGCGGTTGTCGGTCAGGGTCTCGACGTAGACGGCCACGCCCATCGGCGCGTAACCCTCGTAGTTCACCGGCTCGTAGCGGACCCCCTCGAGGTCGCCGGTGCCCCGCTTGATGGCGCGCTCGATGGTGTCGGTCGGCACCGACGCCTCCCGCGCCTTCTGGTACATGGCCCGCAGGGTGGCGTTGGCGGCCATGTCGGCCCCGCCCTCGCGGGCGGCCACCTCGACCTGGCGCAGCACCTTGGCGAAGACCTTGGCCCGGACCTTGTCCTTGGCCCCCTTCTGGTGCTTGATCGTCGCCCACTTGGAATGTCCGGACACTGACTCCCCTCCTACTCAGGACCCGCCGACGAACCGTCGACTCAGAAACCACTCGTGCAGGCGCAGGTCGCCGGTGAGCTCGGGGTGGAACGCGGCTGCCACCACCGGGCCCTGCCTGCACAGCACCGGCCGGTCGTCGACAGAGGCGAGTATCTCGACCCCGTCGCCCACTCCCTCGATCGCCGGCGCCCGGATGAAGACGGCCGGGAACGCCCCCCCGGCCAGCCCATCGACGGCGACGTCCGCTTCGAAGGAGTCCACCTGGCGGCCGAAGGCGTTGCGACGCACGCTCACGTCGATCGCCGAGAAGCTGCGCTGGTCGGGACGACCGTCGAGGATCTCCGAGGCCAGCAGGATCAGCCCGGCGCAGGTGCCGAAGGCCGGCATCCCCGCCGCCAGCCGCTCGGCCACCGGATCGAACAGCCCGGCCAGCTCCAGCAGCCGGGAGATGGTGGTCGACTCGCCGCCGGGCAGGACCAGTGCCTCCACACCGGTCAGATCCTCCGGCGTGCGGACCTCGACCGGGTGGGCGCCGAGGGCGGCGAACGCCTCAGCGTGGCGCCGGCTCGCCCCCTGCAGCGCGAGCACGCCGACCTTGTGCACCTGGGGGCACCCGGCTGCCCGACGCGACCCTCACCCTCACCAGCCGCGCTCCGCCATCTTCGTCCCGAGCCCCTCGATCTCCGAGCCCCGCATGGCGGCGCCGAGTCCCCGGCTGACCTTGGCGACGATCGACGCGTCCCGGAAGTGGGCGGTGGCCTCGACCACGGCCCGGGCCATGGCCGCGGGGTCGCCGCTCTTGAAGATGCCCGAGCCCACGAACACCGCCTGGGCGCCAAGCTGCATGACGAGGGCGGCGTCGGCCGGGGTGGCGATCCCGCCGGCGCAGAACAGGGGGACGGGCAGGGCGCCGGTGTCGGCGACCTCGGCCACCAGGTCGATGGGTGCCTGCAGCTGCTTGGCCCAGGCGTAGCGCTCGGCGGCGTCGGCCTGGGTGAGGCGGCGGATGTCTCCCAGGATGGACCGGAGATGGCGGACGGCCTCGACGATGTTGCCGGTGCCCGCCTCGCCCTTGGAGCGGATCATGGCCGCGCCCTCGGAGACGCGGCGCAGGGCCTCGCCCAGGCCGGTGGCGCCGCAGACGAACGGCACCGCAAAGGGCCACTTGTCGATGTGATGGGCCTCGTCGGCGGGGGTGAGGACCTCGCTCTCGTCGATGTAGTCGACCTGGAGCGCCTCCAGCACCTGGGCCTCGGCGAAGTGGCCGATGCGCGCCTTGGCCATCACCGGGATGGTGACCGCGGCCTGGATCGCCTCGATCATCGCCGGGTCGCTCATACGGGCGACGCCGCCGTCGCGCCGGATGTCGGACGGGACCCGCTCCAGGGCCATGACCGCCACCGCGCCGGCGTCCTCGGCGATGCGGGCCTGGTCGGCGTCGACCACGTCCATGATGACCCCGCCCTCGAGCATCTCGGCCAGGCCACGCTTGACGCGGGCCCCGCCGGTGAGGTGGCTGCCGGTGGCGCGCTCGGTCATGGCGCTGATTCTACCGTCGCCCGGGTGCAACGCCCGGTCCATTACCGGGTGGTCGCCGCTGCGCCGGTCCGGGCCAGCTCGACCCACGTCCGCCCGGGCAGGAGCTTGATCGGCGCCCCGGCCGCGTCGGTGTAGGTCGTGTAGGCCGTCGCCGAGGGCTTCGACCACTTGCCCCGTACCGCCATCCCGCCGGCCAGGATGATGGCGTCGCCGGAACCGACGGTGACCGCCTTCTCGACCGGCGTGCCGTTCACGTCGGTGTCGCCGGGGCTCGGCTGGTACGTCGTGAACTGCACGACGACGTTGGCCGGCGCCACGACGCCCGGGCCGTCGACCAGGCCCGACCGCCGGTAGGTGCTGCTGGCCTGGTCGTAGTCGAAGGTGGCGGTGGTCATGCCGACGGTGACGGTCAGGTTGGCGGCCGGCGTGGTGCCGGCGGCGGCAAATGGCTGGCCGGCGGACTGGAAATCGGCGAAGCGGGCCGGCGCCCTGGTCCCGGCCGGTGCCTTGGCATAGATGTTGGCCGTCGACGTGTAGAGGTCGTCCGGCTTCACCCTGCCGGCCCGGCGGTAGTACGGCTTGCCGGCGCCTTCGTCGAGCTTGTCGACGCCGAGGTCGGTCACGCCCGGCGTGGCACGCAGCAGGTCGATGAACTTCGGCGTCCCCCCCGAATAGGCGAAGAGGGCGCCGTAGGCGGCGACGATGTCGGGATCCGACGGGCGCACCGACCGGACCGGGCCGACGGGATCGGCGTCGGTCGACTGGAAAATGGCCAGGAACCTCGTGGCCCCGCCCTCGACCACCTCCTCATAGACCACGTCGGCCACGTCGAGGCCGGACTGGGGCCGGGCCGCCGGGGCATTGTCGATCTTCACGCCCAGCGCCGGCCGCTTCAGCTTCGCAGGGTCGGTGAGCGGGAGGCCGGTGAGGGGGGCGACGGGCGGAAGGGTCGTGGTCGTGACCAGGGGGACGGTGGTGGTCGGCGCCGTCGCCACCTTCTTGGTTCCCCCGCCACAGGCCGCCGCCACCAGGAAAACCACGGTGGCGAGGGTGGGGACGGCGCGGACCGGCGATCGGGACGACAGCATGCTTAGAGCTCCTTCATGCCTTGGCCGTCACGATAGGCGAGCATCGCCGGTGGCCGCCCTCGCTGGCGAAGCCGGCCACCTCCGGCTGCCGGCCGGGAAGGACGGCGGAGGCTGACCGGCTCTGCCGGGCAGCCGGAGCACGATCCAACTCGCCGAGCAAGCTCCGCTTGCGAGCGCGGTGCTTCACAGCTCCTTGAGGGCCAGGATGCGCTCCTCGAGAGGGGGGTGGGTGTCGAAGAGGCGGTTCAGGCGTGACAGGCGACCCTCTTCGGGGGTGCGGGCGAGGGGCGACTCCACCCACAGGTGGGCCGTGGCCCGGGAGGAGGAGTGGACGACGGTCGTGTCGGCCTTGAGCTTCTCCAGAGCCGAGATGAGACCCGGTGGGTAACGGGTGAGAGCCACCCCGCTCACGTCGGCCAGGGTCTCCCGCCGCCGGCTGACCGCGAACTGCATCACGCGGGCGACCAGGGGGGCGGCCACCAGCAGGAGGAGGCCAAGGACGGCCAGGATCGCCCCCGGGCCGCCGCCCTGCCGGTTGCCGCGGCGGCGGCCGCCACCCCACCACATGGACCGCAGGCTGAAGTCGGCGAGGAGGACCACGACACCGACCAGGGTCACGGCCAGGGTGGAGACGAGGATGTCGTAGTTCTTGACGTGGCTGAGCTCGTGGGCGAGCACGCCTTCGAGCTCCACCCGGTTGAGCTTCTCCAGCAGGCCGGTGGTGACGGCCACGGCCGCGTGCTTCGGGTTGCGGCCGGTGGCGAAGGCGTTCGGCGCCGGATCGTCGATCACGTACACGCGGGGCTTGGGTAGGCCGGCGGCGATGCAAAGCCCTTCGATCAGGTTGTGCAGCCGGGCGTAGGTCGCCGGATCGGCCGGCTTGGCGTGGCTCATCCGGAGGGCGACGGCGTCGGACTTCCAGTACGAGAGCGCCGAGCCGGTCCCGGCGATGACCAGGGCGACGACGAGACCGATCAGCCCGAAGCCCAGGAGCAGGTCGACGGCCATGACCACCAGCACGACCAGCACCACGAAGCCGAGGATCAGCAGGGCCGACCGCCGCTTGTTGGAGGAGATCTGTTCGTACACGGCGCTATGAACCTAGGCCACCGCCGGGCGGCTGCTCCTGCCGGCGAAGGGCGAACAGCTCCACCGTGAGCTCGCACCACCTCGGCGACTCGTCCCGGTACCGGAGGTTCCGGGACGAAGGATCAAAACTGCACGGACACGGGCCCGCGCGAGGTGTCGTCAGCCTCGAAGTACTCGTGCTCCTTGAACCCGAACATGCCGGCGAGGATGTTCGACGGGAAGCTCTGGATCTTCGTGTTCAGGCGAAGGACCGCGTCGTTGTAGAACTGGCGGGCGTAGGAGATCCGGCCTTCCGTGCCGCTGAGCTCCTCCTGCAGCGACAGGAAGTTCTGGTTGGCCTTGAGATCCGGGTAGGCCTCGGACACGGCGAACAGGGACTTGAGCGCCCCGCTGATCATGTTCTCGGCCTGGGCCTGGGCGGCGGGGCCCTGGGCGTTGAGGGCGTTGGCCCGAGCCTGGGTGACGGCCTCGAACGTGCCCTTCTCGTGGGCCGCATAGCCCTTGACCGTCTCCACCAGGTTCGGGATCAGGTCGTACCGCCGCTTGAGCTGGACATCGATCTGGGCCCATGCGTTCTGGATCCGGTTCCGCAGCCGGACCAGGCCGTTGTACGTGACCATCGCGTACAGGAGGACAAGGACGACCACGCCGATGAGAATGAACGCGATCATCCGATCCTCCTCCTGACGTCGTACCTGCCCGGATCATCATACGGCGCAGGCACTATCTACGCGCGGCCGACGTGATCGCCGAGCGGTAGATCTCCACGTAGGCCTCGGCCAGGCCGTCCATCGAGAAGTGGGCGGCCCGGGCGTCGCCCGCGGTCGACAGGGACGACGCCAGGTCAGGGTCGTCGAGCACGAGCCGGAGGGCGGACCCCAGTGCGACCGGATCCCCGGGGGGAACGAGCAGGCCGGGGGGGGTGGTCGAGCGCAGCGGGTCGGCGCTCCCGATGACGTTGCGGTACCCGGGGAGGTCGCTGGCCACGACCGGCGTCCCGGCGGCCATCGCCTCGAGCAGGATCATCCCGAAGGACTCCCCCCGCAGCGAGGGGGCGCAGAGCACATGGGCGCCACGGAGGCGCCGGACCTTCTCCTCCTCGTCGATGCGGCCCAGCCACTCGACCCGCCGATCACCGGCGGCGGCCGCCTTCAGGCGGGCGGTGTCGGGGCCGTCGCTGGCCACCCAGATCCGGACCTGCGCCGGCAGCGTCGGCAGGGCATCGATGAGCACGTCGAGGCCCTTGCGCTCCTCGTGGCGGGACAGGAACAGCACGGTGGGGCCCGCCGTCGGCCATGGCGTCGCCTTGGCGAAGCGCTCGACGTCGATCCCGTTGTGCAGCAGCACGTACTCACCGCCCAGGTGGCCGGCCGCCATGTCGCGGGCGTCCTCGGAGACCGCGCACCGGACGGTGAGGCGGTGGGCGAGCCAGCAGGTCAGGGGGGCCAGCCACCGGTAGGCGGCACTGGTGCCGGCGGCGTGGAACGTCCCCACCATGGGGGCGCTGCTGCAGACCAGCGTGGTGACCGTGCAGCCGGGCGCGATCGGCTCGTGGAGGTGCACGACGTCGAACTCCTCGTCGTGGAGGGCGTGGATGGTCCGCAGCGCGTTCGAGGGGTCGGGGGCGACCGGCGCCATGGACCCGTTGGCGGCAGTGGGGATGCTGTTGCCGAGGGGGATGATCCCCACCTCGGGCGGGGCGCCGTCGCAGGGGCCGAGGACCCGGACCTGGTGGCCGAGGCTGCGCAGCGCCCGGGCCAGGGCCAGCACCTGGCCCTGCACGCCCCCGGGCAGCGACAGGCTGTACGGGGACACCAGGCCGACGCGCACCAGGCGAGCGTACCCACCGCCATCGCCCGCCCGTCCGTCTCCGACGTGGCCGCGGCAATACTGACCGGATGCCAGCCGCCGCCAACGCAGACGACAACCTCACCCGCGCCGAGGCCCAGGATCGCGCCACCAAGCTGTCGGGCGTCTCCTACACCGTCGCCCTGGACCTGACCGCCGGTGAGGAGACCTTCACCAGCGACACGACCATCCGGTTCCAGGGCAACCTGCACGGGATCAGCGCCTTCGTCGACCTCGACGCGGTCAACCTGCGCGAGGCGACCCTGAACGGTCGGGACATCCCCGTCGACTCCTACGACCGGTCCCGCAGTCGGATTCCCCTGCGCGGCCTGCGGGCCAACAACGAGCTTCGGATCATCGCCGACTGCGCCTACCAGCACACCGGCGTGGGCATGCACCGCTTCGCCGACCCCACCGACGGCAAGGTCTACCTGCACACCCAGTTCGAGCCCTACGACGCCCACCGGGTCTTCGCCTGCTTCGACCAGCCCGACATCAAGGCCACGTTCACCCTCACGGTGACCGCGCCCCCCGAGTGGACGGTGATCGGGAACAGCCCCTCGACCCGCGAGGGCGACGTGTGGCGCTTCTCCCCCACGCCCGTCATCTCGACCTACCTCGCCGCAGTCGTGGCCGGTCCGTACCACGAGGTGCGCGAAACCCACGGGCAGATCGATATGGGCATCTTCTGCCGGGAGTCGCTGGCCGGGCACCTCGACGCGGAGGAGCTGTTCGCACTGACCCGGCAGGGCCTGGACTTCTTCGAGGAGGAGTTCGGCTACCCGTACCCCTTCGCCAAGTACGACCAGCTGTTCGTCCCCGAGTTCAACTTCGGCGCCATGGAGAACCCCGGCTGCGTCACCTTCAACGAGTACATGGTCTTCCGGGCCCGCCAGACCGACGCGTCCTACGAGGGCCGGGCCAACACCCTCCTCCACGAGATGGCCCACATGTGGTTCGGCGACCTCGTCACGATGCGCTGGTGGGACGACCTGTGGCTGAACGAGAGCTTCGCCACCTACATGGCCACCCACGCCCTGGCCCGGGCCACCCGGTTCTCCGACAGCTGGGTCCGGTTCGCAGCCGGCACCAAGGGCGGCGCCATGGCCCAGGACCAGCTGCCGACCACCCATCCGATCTCCGCCGACATCGTCGACACCGACGCCGTCCGCCTCCACTTCGACGGCATCACCTACCTGAAGGGCGCGTCGGTCCTGAAGCAGCTGGTGGCCTGGGTCGGCCAGGACGGGTTCGTGGAGGGCCTGCGCCACTACTTCCGCCGCCACGAGTGGGGCAACGCCGAGCTGGCCGACTTCCTGTCCGTCCTGGAGGAGACCAGCGGCCGCAAGCTCGGCCCGTGGTCCGAGGAGTGGCTGGAGACGGCCGGGGTCAACACGCTGCGGGCCGACTTCACCGTCGGCGGAGAGCCGTCCGACGCCGGAACGGACACCGTCGCCTCCTTCGCCATCGTCCAGGGGGGCCAGCCGGGCAACGACACCCTGCGCTCGCACCGGGTGGCCGTCGGCCTGTACCGGCTGGGCGAGGCCGGCCTGGTTCGCGACCGCCGGGTCGAGCTGGACGTGATCGGCGAGCGGACCGAGGTGCCCGAGCTGGCCGGAGAGACGCTCCCCGACCTGCTGCTCCTCAACGACGACGACCTGACCTACGCCAAGATCCGCCTCGACGAGCGGTCGCTGGCCACGCTGGCCGACCACCTCGGCGACATCGTCGACCCACTGGCCCGCAACCTGTGCTGGGCCGCCACCTGGGACATGGTGCGCGACGCCGAGCTGCCGACGCAGCGCTACCTCGCCCTCGTGCTCGCCAACGCGCCCGGAGAGACCGACGACTCGACCCTGCAG
>JALYYN010000242.1 GCA_030946525.1 Actinomycetota bacterium
GGCTTCTTGGTCGTCGAGGGCCCGGAGCAGATCGGCCAGCCCCCCTTCGGCCCGTCCATGTAGGCGTGCGCTGGTTCGAACCCGTAGCGATGTGGGGTGCTCGAGCCGGTAGCCGGCGGCGGCCATCTGACGCCACAACCCGTGATCCTCGCCGGCTCCCGCACCTACCGGGAACCCGTCGACGGCGAGATAGGCATCGGCGCGGACGCCGAGGTTGGCCCCGTAGACATGGCCGTGGGCCCGGCCCCGGATGCCCCGCTCCACGATCGCCCGGTACCGGCGGCGAGCCTCCGGCGACAGATGCGCCGCTCCATCCAGCTCCGCCAATCCGGCGACCCCGTGGGCACCCGTTGCGGCCAAGCGCAGGTGTTCCCTCACCCAATCTTCCGGCACCGTGGTGTCCGCGTCCGTGCTGAGCAACCAGGTCCGGTCGGTCGGATGAGGCCGGAGCCGGGACAGCGCCCGCGCCAGGCCCACCGAACGCAGCATGCCGACATCGCCGCTCGCTGCACCTCCGGGTCGGGGCGACGCCTGCCCGTCCCAACCGACGAGGAGCGCCTCCGCCTGGGGCCAGCCGTCGATCACAGCTGCGACCCGGGCCGAGGTCTCGTCGCTGCAGCGGTCGAGCACCACCGCCACGGCGACGGCCACGCCGCCCGGGAGCCAATGCAGGGCCTGGCGCACGCTGCGCAGACAGGCGCCGATGCGATCCTGCTCGTTGCGGGCCGGGACGACGACCCCGACTGCGCTGATCATCTCCGCCGGAGCACGAGCAGCAGGAAGTCCTCATCGACGTGGTCGACCACTACCTCGAGCTCGGTCCGCGCCATGAGCATCGCGTGGGTGGCCACTGCGTCTCGTGGCGCCTCTGCCGGCCAGCCGCGCCAGTGCACCACCACCAGGTGGCCGTCAGGCTCGAGGACGGCCAGGGTGCGGTCGAGAGTCCCGGTGACGGCGTCGTCGTCGAGGTAGTACAGCACCTCGCTGAACACAGCCAGGTCGATGGGCTCCTTCGGGACGGCGCTCGGCAGAGCGTCGACGTCGACGCTCACTCCCGCGGTCGCTGCAGACGCGGCGCGCGCCCACTCAACCGCGCCGGCCACGGGGTCCGATGCCAGCAGCCGGGAGCAGCGCCCGGCCAGGCCGACAGTGAGCGCCCCCGTCCCGCAGCCGGGTTCGAAGCCCACGCGATAGGTCTCCTTGGGCAGGCTGGCCAGGACGACGGCGCGCTTGCGCCTCTCGTACCACGACGCCGCGCGCCAGGGGTCGTTGCCGTGGGCATACAGCTCGACGAAGCGGGAGATCGGCGCCCCGGCCGGGCGCGGCTCGCGGAAGAGCAGCTCGACGGGGCTCCGGGCATGGGCGAGCACAGCCGGCGCCAGGACGGGGGGCGAGCCGTCGGGCCCGGGGCCGGTTTGGGAGGTGAAGCAGCCAAGAGCAGCGCTCTTGGCCGCGAGCAGGGATGCGTCGAGGCAGAGCCGGTAGGCCCGGTGCCAGGGCAGGCCGGGCTCGTCCGGGCGGCACCAGGCCCACATCCAGATGGGGTACGACCAGCCGTGGGCGGTGGCCGGGGCGGCCGCCACCGCGGCGAGGCCGACCGCCCGGTGGTCGGGATGGGGATCGCCCGCCCACGGGGCCAGGTAGGCATCGGCGTCGACCAACAGTGGGACGAGGGCGTCTCGCAGCGCCTCGGTGTGCTCAGCCAGGCCGGCGTCGGGCAGCCCCAGCCAGTGGACCTGGACCTCGTCGAGGCCCATGGCGGGGAGCGCCATGGCCAGCTCGGACCGACGGGTACGGCCGAGGCGGCTGCGCTCGCGGGCATCGAGGGCGGGGTAGGCGGCCTCGCCGTCGGTGGCGATGACCACCCTCATCTCCGCCCCGCTGCGCCGCAGCGCGGTCAGGCACCCGCCGGCGCCGAGCGTCTCGTCGTCGGGATGGGCGCTGACGACGACGACGCGCCGATAGGCCGAGGGGTCGAAGGAAGGGAGCCGACGACCATGGAGCGCGTCAGCCCATTCCTCCACCGGGGTGACCGGGCGAGGCAGTTCGAGCGATCGCTCGTGGCTGGCCGTCACCGATTCCGCCGCTGGGTGAGGACCTGCTCTCCGACGGCGGCGTGATCCCGCTCGCCATGATGCTGGCGTACGTAGAGCTGCAGGTCGGCCACCGCCCGGGCCAGACCACCGTCGCGACTGAGAGGCGCCGGCCCCACCATGCGCGGGGCCCGGTCGATGACCTCGCGCACGGCATGCTCGACGGCCGAGCGCACGGCGGTCACGGCGAGGCGATGATCGGCGGCGGGTGCGTGGTCGATCGCGGCGGCGGTGCGCCCGAGCAGGGCGTCGGCGGCCTCCAAGAGGGCGTGCAGCTCGCCCAGATGCGCCAGCTGGTGCGCGTCAGGGGCATCGGGAAGGTGGGACATCACCCGGTCCACCACACCGACCGCCCCACCCCACCACACGGCCGCCACACCCCCCCCGCCGATGGCGAAGCCGGGCCGGTCCGTGTACCAGCCAGGATCGCCGACGACGTCCGCCGGCGCCACCGCCACGTCGACGAACTCGACGTCCTGGGTGTCGGCGGCATCCATGGCGGCCGTCTGCCAGGTCTCGGGCCTCGACCGCACGGCCCCGTTGGACGGCGCCACCTCGACCAGCAACGGACCACGCGTGTCGTCGCCAGGCTGATCTGCCACCACCAGCGCACGGTCGAGGGATGTCGCCCCGGAGCAGAATCGAGCGGTGCCGGTCATGACCAGTCCGCCAGCGCGGCGACGCAATCGAGGGGGGGAACCGCCCGACCGCGCGGCCCAGACCCCGTAGAGCATCCCACCGACCGGTAGCCGACCAGCCTCGGCGAGAATCGCCACGGCGTCGCAGTGGCCCTCGGCCAGGCGCGCCAGGGTCAGGTCCCGTTGACCCCATGCCGCAAGGGCGGCCCAGCGCCTCGCCGTCCTGCCGCCCCCGGGGTGGGGCAGGTCGAGGTCCCCGCCGGCCAACAGCGCCCGGATCACGGCCTCGATGCTCGCGACAGTTCGCGCCCCCGGGGCCCCTGACGTCGCCTCCAAGGCCGCCGTCGGCGGCCGATCCTGCCTGGTTCCAAAGCCCACGTCAGCGCCGACGAACGGGCGTGCACACGGAACGCACGCCTAGCGGTCCCAATGCCGCTGCGAAACGATGGCCTCGACAAGTCGGCCGGCGAACCCAGCGTCGGCGGCATCCGCCGCGACCAGGCCGGGCTGGTCGGCGGCGATCCCGTTGGCCTCGATCACCGCGGCGCCCACACCCCACGCGCCGAGGACCATGAGGTGTCGGAAGGCCTCGGTCAGGTTCACCGATACGTACCCGCCTGCTCGCCCGGTATCCGCCGAGCCCCCGGCCACCACGAGGGCGTCGTACTTGACGCACTGAGTGGTGAGCATGGTTCGGTCGGCCGCCAGCGGGGCGCCGATCCCTTCCACACTGCCTCCCGTCGGGGGCGATGACGTAGAGGTTGGCACCCTCGGCGCCCAGTGCCTCCCGCAGGGCCGCGCGGCCCCTTCTCGGGGCGTGGCGCGGCGACCCCGGCTCACTTCGCCGTGGTCCTGGTTGCCTTCGCCTTGTCTGCACTTCCCGTCGCCACTTCTTGACTCCTCGGCTCGTTTGGTGGAACCAGGTACCTACCCGTGAGCGGTGACTGGAACCGCTGGCGGACGACGCCCGGCACAGCCAGGGATCTGGGCCCGCGTCGGGGCAGACAACAGCCAACCCCGACACGCCCGGTGCCAGGAACGGACCGGCGTGTGGGCTCCCTGCGCTCGGTCTGGTCTGACACCGGTCCAGTGCGCTTGGTATCAGGAAACCGGCCGGTGCACGGCGGGCATTCGCCCTCGCGATGCCCGCGGTGAACCACGCCGTGAAGAGCTCGGATACGGCCCCTGGGACCTCGGTGCCGCCCGGAAGTCCCGAGCTGCCGTCGCCCGGATCGGCTTGCCAGAAAGGTCCGTGTGTCCCCCGCTCGTCGCCGCCGCGGTCTCCTCGCTCAGGGCTCGCTCATCGGGCCTGCTCACTTACCAGGTGGCCGAGCACAAGCGTGGGATGCGACCGGCCGTGACCGTCGGCGGCGTCCGGACAGGGTTGATCACGGCGACCCGAGCCGATCGAGGGCGGCCCGGGCCAGAGGCGCGGCGAGGGTGCTGAAGTGCGGGTTGATCGAAAGCGCCGTAGCCAGTTCGTCGCGGGCATGGCCCATCTCGCCCAGACCCAGGTGGATCATGCCGGCGTGGTAGTGGAACAGGGCGCTCCGGGTACCGAGGGCCAGGGCCTTCGCCGACCACTCCAGCGCCTCGACGTCGCGGCCGTTGACGTGCAGGGCCCAGGCGTAGGCGTCGTCCATCTCCAGGAACTGGCGGGTGGCGATGCCCACTCCCCCGGCCCGCAACGCCCCCGCCGGGTCACCGTGGTCGGCCGCGAACAACGTGGGCTCGACGTCGAGGGTGACGCCGTTGGCCGTGAACAACGTCGATTCGGCGGCCAGCGTCCGGTACTGGTCCTGGGCCTCGGGGCCACGCCCCAGGGAATCGAGCAGCTCACCGAACTCGATGAGGTAGGACGGCTGGGGCACCCGGGCCACCACCTGGCCGTAGTCGGCCACTGCGGCGTCGCTCTGGCCCAGGGCGGCCTCGGCCTTGGCCCGGCCCTCGAGCAGGGGCACATAGGACGCATCGGCATCGAGCCCGGCCCGGTACTGGACCAGGGCGGCGGCCGGATCGCCGGCGTTGAAGGCGAGCTCACCCAGCTGGTAGCGGGCGAAGGCCCGGTCCGACGGCCCGGCGGCGTCGGTGAGGGCCCGCTGCATCAGCTCGGTGGCCTGGGCAACGTCGCCCCGCAGCTCCCAGGTGTAGGAGGCCCGGGCCAGCGAGGAGGTGTCGGGGCGCAGGTCGACCATCCGCTGGGCGGCGTCGAAGGCCTCGGGGTAGCGGCCGAGCTGGGTGTAGGCGTCGTTGAGGGCGCCGTACAGCAGAGGGTTGGCGGGGTTGATGGCCAGGCCCCGCTGGGCCCAGTCGGCAGCGGCGGTGAAGTCGTGGCGGCCACCGGCCAGGGCGGCCATGCCGGCGGCGGCCAGGTCGTTGTCGGCGGTGTTGACGGCCAGGGAACGCGCCAGCACCCCCTCGGCCTTCGGGTAGTAGGACGGGTCGCCGCTCACCCGGGCCTGACCCACGTATGCCAACCCCAGCGCAGCCCACGCCGCGTAGTCGTCGGCCACCAGCTTGACCCGGGCCTGGAGGGCGGCGATGGAGCCGCCCGCTCTGGCAGCGGGCGCCGCCCGCGCTCCGGCATCGGGCGACGGTCGCTGGCGGGTGACAAGCCCGAGGGCGCCGACGACGAACAGGACGACGGCCAGGGCGACCAAGGCCGTCCCCGTCCGAACGGGGCGCCACCTCACCCCGGGACCGGGGGCTGCTGGGATGCCGGCGTCGAGGGCACGAGGCGCGCGAAGGCGACGATGTTGTCCCGGTAGCTCCGAGTGGTGCGATCGAAGGCGCCCCCACAGGTGATGAGGCGCAGGGTGGGCTCGGCCGTCGGCCCGTAGACGGCCTCGGTGGGGAAGCTGTCCTTGGCGAACTGCCGGAGCGCCTGGACCTCGAAGCGGACCACGCTCCCGTCGCTGCGACTGACCAGCACGGGGTCGCCGGGGGCGAGCTGGCGCAGCTTGTAGAACACCGCCGCGTCGCGGTAGGTGTCGACGTGACCGACGATCACCGCGGGGCCGGCGTTGCCGGGGGCACTGCCCCCCGTCCACCACCCGGCCACGCCGAAGTCACCGGGCGGGTCGAGGTTGCCATCGGGACCAAGGCCGAGGCGGATCAGGCTGGTGGCCACCCCGATGCTCGGCATCTCGAGAGTGAGCGGGATGGCCGCCGGCCCGGGGGCCGGGCGCAGGACCGGAATTGGTCCCGGCCCTGGCAGCCGGTCGTCGCCGAGCGTTCCCACCGCCAGCGGAGTGGGCGGGCGGGTCACGGCGGCCGCAACGCCGCCGGCGCTCAGTAGCGGCGCGGCCAGGGCCACCAGCCACACCAGCCAGGCCGGGCCGGGGGCCTGGCGCGGGCTGGTGAGGCTGGGCGAGCGGATGCGGTCCCGACCGCGCAAGGGCTAAGCCCGGTTGCGGCGCAGGGTGAGGGCCCCGGCGCTGGCCAGGATGACCGCAGCCAGGCCGGCGCCCACCGGCAGCAGCGGCAGCGACGACCCGCCGGCGGTGCCTCCCTCTCCGGCAGCCACGCCGCCGGCCGGAGCCGCGGCCCCACCGGCCGCCGCTCCGGTGCCCGACGACCCGCCGGCCACCGAGGGGCGGGCCGTGCCGCTACCGGCCTGGTTCACCGCAGCGGTGTGGGGCAGGGCGACGTAGGGGAAGCTCTGGCCGAACGCCGAGTCGTTCTGGTCGACGCCATCGCCGGCGGCGAGGGCCTGGACGATGGTGCCGGTCTGCACGGCGCCGGCCAGGGCCTGGATCTCGATGTCGACGACGTCGTCGGTGAGGCGGCGGCCGTTGGGGAAGCCGGCCAGGTCCTTGGCCAGGACCCCGAGGCGGTTCGGGCTGGCCGTGGGGGCGATGCCCATGTTGAGCCGCAGCTCCTCGGCCGGCACGAAGTCGGCGCCCTTCTTGCCGTCCTTGTTCAGGAGCTGGGAGTTCAAGTCGATGGGCAACGCTGTCTTGCCGTCGGGCGACTTGCAGTCCTTGCACACCCCGGTGAGGAAGATCTCGAAGATGTCGTCACGGGGCGTTGCGGGTGCCGGCAGCTTGTAGATGTTCTGGATCAGCGCGGGCAGGATGGGGTTGAGCACCTTGTCGACCACGGGAGCGACGGTGTGGTCCTTGTCCGGGGTGAGGCCGTTGAATGCGTCCTTGTACTTGAGCGGGACGACGACCTCGTTGATCAGGGGATTGCCCAGCCGTGACACCTGGACGAAGCCGTTGGCCGTGGCGGCGCCGGCGGGAGCGGAGGTGACGCTGGCGCCCTTGCGCTCGGTCGTGCTCCATACCCCGATGACCGGGTTGGCGGCGGCGTCGCCCTTGATGGCCAGGGCCGACTTGGGCACCTGGAGCGACAGGGTGTTCACGTTGTAGCCGGCGAGGGTGTCGTGGCCGGCCTCCTTGAGGTTGGTGCCGTAGAGGAGGTCGAAGACCCGCAGGTCCAGGAAGAACGAGTCGTCGGCTTGGCCGGCGAAGGTCTGTCCCCCGCCGGGCAACGCCTTGACCGCCTGCTGGCGCAGTATGGCGTAGTCGGGCATCGACGCCACACCGACATCGGAGGGGGCGACGATGGCGTCCTTGACCAGGCTCTTCGAGGTGCCGCCCGTGGTCTCGGTCAGCTCGTAGGTCTGGTAGAAGTTCAGGTTCGGGTCGTCGAGCCTGTTGACCGGGCCGGTGTTGTAGAGGAACTGGCCGGCGTCGTCCCGGATGTGGTCGGTGAAGGTCCAGGTGTAGGTGACATCGGGCACACCGTCACCGTTGTTGTCGACATTGATGTTGTAGCGGGCGTCGGTGGCGAAGGGATAGAAGTTCGGGCCACCGTTGGGCTCCTCGAAAGGGATCCAGTTGGCCGACAGCGTCACGGTGTCGGGCTTGTCCGGGCTGACGAAGGCGTAGACGTCGGTGTTGTCGACCTTGGGGTCACCGGCGATGAGCGGCGCCTCCCGGTGACTGGAGGCCGAGCTCACTCCGGGGGCGAGCAGCGACGAGGATCCCGCGACCGCCAGGGCCAGCGCCGCGGCGCCGACGCCGATGCGGCGCACGCGGTTCGGACGTGACTGGGATCGGGTTCCGGGGCTGGTGTGGGGCATGAGTCTCCTATGGCTGAAGAGGCAGGTGGCGTGTGGGAGGACTGGTTGATGTGGAGCGCAAAGTGAACACTCCGGCGGGCGCGGCTGTTGAGCGGACCATCGCTCCCTCATGACTGAGGTCGCCGATATTTCCCCCGGGACACGGGCGGTACGACTTGGCGCAGCACATCCACTGGTGTGTACGTGCTGGGCAGCGCCTGCGGATGACACAGCTGCGCCCTCGAGGTCGCATCTCGCCACTGGGCCGACAGGCGAGGTGTCGACGCCCCCGGACCGCCCGCTCACCCCCGGGGGAGCGCGACGCTTTCGGCGCGTGGTCGAGGACGGACCGTGGCCGCCAATCACGGCCCTATCGCGGCCGACGGCCCGCACACGATCCGTCCGGCGGCCGGGCCTTCCATGGTCGCCGTGGTCGGCGGCGAGGACCCCGCTATCGGGAGAGGAAGTCCACCAGGGCCGTGTCGAAGGCGTCGGGGTGGCGGACGTTGCAGCCGTGCGGGGCCCCAGGCAGGACGACGAGGTCGCTGTGGGCGACGGCGGCGTGCGGGCGGGCGCCCGACCCTTCGAACGGCACGACGCCATCGCTGTCCCCGTGGATGACGAGGGTCGGGACGGTCACGTGGGGCAGGTCGTCACGGACGTCCTCGGTGCCGAAGGAGGCCATGCATTTCACTGCCGCCTTCTGAGCTGACGACGACATCAGGCGTGGCGATCGATCTCCTTCCAGGCGCCGCCGGCGTCCCCGATGGCGGGGCGGGGCTGTTCGGCACCCGGTCCGACCCCTCGTTCGGCTTCGCCGATTCGGCCATGACCCTCGGGCGGCCGACGCCGTTCGCCAGGTCCATGGATCCGGCGTCGAGGAGGGAGAGGAGGCCCTGCGGCCGCCTTTCCGACCGAGTCATGCCCGTCGTCAGAAATGCTCGGCGGCGGTCACCTGTCAGTCCACCCCGATCGTCAATCTCGTTGAGCCAGACATTCGGCCCGCGCTGCGGGCGCAGTCGCCGGCGCGTCACGTGATGGCGAAGACCTTGGTCAGCCCGGTGATCTCGAAGACCTTCATGGCGTTCGGATTGAGGGATCGGAGGATCAGGTCGCCCCCCTGCTCGCGAAGGCGCTTGAGGCCCCCCACCAGGACGGTCAGTCCCGTCGAGTCGATGAAGTCCAGCTGGGCCAGATCGACAGTCACCGCTCGAACGCCGTGCTGGACCAAGTCGACGAGCTCGTCTTGAAGCCGGGGTGCGCTGGCCACATCGAGCTCACCGATGACCCGCACGACCGCATCAGAGCCGGTCCGGGTTGTGTCGACGTCGAAGCTGGCGATCACCGCGCCGCCCCGCGGTCCACTGAACCACGCCAGTGAAGCGGCGCGACGCGGGATGAGGCCGGGCATGCGGCCATTTCCGGGGTCATCCCCGGACCGGCCGGGCGCAACCTCGGTCCACGCCCCAACCGCCGACCGGAACGGTCAGTACGATCAGGCCAACCATCACTCTGCGCTCCTCACGACGCCGCCGCGGAACTTCCATTGCTGTCTGCGGTGATGAGTGCGGAGCGAAGCCGACCCAGTCCAGCTCGGATCCGGCTCTTCACCGTCCCCTCGGGGACGCCGAGAAGTCGGGCGACGTCCCGATAGGTATGGGCGCCGAAGTAGGCGAGTTCGATCGCCGTCCGTTCGACCTCCGACAGATCCTCCAGCGCCTTGCGGAGATCCTGGCTCACCTGGAGGTTCAGGACCTCCTCCTCGAATTCGTAGGTGGGCGGGGTGGCGGTTGCGTGCCGCTGTTCACGCGCCCGGCGCGCCAGCTCGGCCCGAACGAGGTCCACCGCCCGGCTGTGGGCCTGGGTCAGCAGATAGGAGCGCAGCGCCCCTCGCGTCGGGTCGTACAGCTCAGGACGGGTCCACAGGCGGGTGAAGACGCCCTGCACCACCTCCTCGGCTAGTTCGCGACGACGGAGCACCCGAAAGGCCATCGAGAACAACGACCCGGCATGGCGCCGATAGATCTCTGCGAGGGCCGGCTGGTCGCCCCGGCATACGGCGGTCACAAGCATGGGATCGCTGACGATGGGTGGGCTCTCAGCCGCCGCCCCCGGGGGTGCGACAGGGGACCGGGGCGACGGCGACGGCGCAGTCACGGCCGGCAGGACGCCCGCGGCATCGACGGGAGCCGAACTCGGCTCCCGGCCCTGAAACTTCATCTCGATGGCGCTGGCCCGCGGCATCAGCGCCGTGCCAGCCACATCACCGGGCGCATCGGCGCCGGTCCCGTTTTCGTTCGTTCGGCGTGTCCGGCATGCCCCGATGGGGTACGGCTCGCTCGGCAATGTGGATCCCTCGGGTGATGGCCAGGTTTTTGACCGGTGCCCCGGGGTCTTGGGGAGCGCTCTCATTATTATCCGGGTCAGATCAGGGATACGTCAAATCTGACGTATGCACTCTCGCGCGGTTCCCAAAGACAGTCCCCGATGAGAGGGTTCAGGCGCACCCCTTCACGCCCCCCGGCGGTGGCGGGAGGCCCCGGTCATCCGCCCGGCGCGAATGGTCCGTACGACGACTGAACAGTTCCGTACCCGAGGTGTTGCAAGGAACGAGATGCCTGGTTACCGCGAAGCCCTGAGCCAGCCACTTTTCCTGGTCTCGGTCGTGGCACTCGTCGGGTCCGGGACATGGGCCTACTTCTATCTCCGTCGGGGCGCAGGAGCGTCGGACCTCGAATCCACGTCCCGGTCCCCCGAGCCGCGGGTCGCGGTCCCGGTGACGGCCCAGTCTGCGGTAGGGCGTCTTGCCCCCGCCCGGCTGCCGGAGGACAACCCCGCCATACCGACCGTCACCTTCGCTGACGTCGCCGGCCTCGACGAGGCGGTCGAGGAGCTGCGGGAGCTGAAGGACTATCTGCTCGATCCCGAGCGATTCCGGCGCCTGGGGGCCACGCTGCCCCGAGGGGTTCTGTTGGTCGGAGCACCGGGCACGGGCAAGACGCTGTTGACCAAGGCCCTGGCCGGGGAGGCCGGCGTGCCGTTCCAGGTCGTGTCCTCGGCCAGCCTCGTCGAGGTATACGTGGGCGTCGGGCCGGCGCGCGTGCGCCAGGTCTTCGCCGAGGCGCGCAAGAGGGCGCCGTCGATCATCCTGCTGGACGAGCTCGACGCCATCGGCCGGACCCGGGCCCGCCAGTCGGCCGGCGGCCAGGAGGAGCGCGAGAGCACGCTCAACCAGTTGCTGCTCGAGATGGACGGGTTCGACCCGGCGGCGGGGGTGCTGGTCGTAGGAGCCACGAACCGTCCCGACGTGCTCGACCCGGCGCTGCTGCGGCCCGGGCGCTTCGACCGTCGCCTGTTCGTCAACCCTCCCGACCTTCGGGGGCGGCGGGCCATCCTGGGGGTGCACGCTCGCAACAAGCCGCTGGGCAGCGGGGCCGACCTGGATGCCATCGCCCGACGAACCACCGGCTTCACCGGCGCCGACCTGGCCAACGTCATGAACGAGGCCGCTTTGCTCAGCGGCCGGCGTCACAAGAGCGAGCTGGGCGCTGCCGAGCTGGACGAGGCCATCGACCGGACCCTCGGCGGTCCGCAACGACTCTCCCAGGTCATCTCGCCCCGGGACAAGAGCGTCATCGCCTATCACGAGGCCGGCCATGCGGTGGTGGGCTGGGCCCTGGCCCGGGGCTACGACGTCCACCGCATCTCGATCGTGGCCCGGGGTCAGTCCCACGGCCACACCCTGTCGCTGCCGACCGAGGACCGCCTTCTCGCCACCGAAAGCGAGCTCACGGCCCAGCTCGCGGTCCTGCTGGCCGGCCGGGTGGCAGAGGAGATCGTGTTCGGCGACCCGACGACCGGCGCCGAGGACGATCTGGCCCGTGCCACCTCCCTGGCGGAGAAGATGGTCAGGGACTTCGGCATGAGCAGGGCGGTCGGCCTGCGCAGCGTGGGCGGCGGACCCGATGCCGAGCACACCGGCGGGGACCCCGCAAGCGCCAAAGTGTCACGTCAGGTCGACGATGAGGTCGTACGCCTCATCGACGACGCCCACGCCCGCGCCGTCGCCATCATCGTCGAACACCGCGGCTCTCTCGAGGGACTGGCAGATCGCCTCGTCGCCGCCGAGACACTGGAGAAGGACGAGATCGATCGACTCCTGTCCGACGTGCCCAGACGGGCGTACCCCACCCCGGTCGGAGGACCTCAGCCGGCCGGGGCGCTGCGGCGACGGGAGCCGAAGCGACGGGTCCTCGACGCTGCGCACACCAAGATCGGCGGCTCGCGGTGATTCGCGCATGAGCGCTTCGTTGCGGAAGCGGCCAGAGTCACGGGCACCAACCTGCCGGTGGGCCTGCACCACGAGAGCACATCGGTGAGGTCGGGTTACCGGTGCCACCGTGCAGCAGCCGAACACGGCGCCGGTCGACGACGCCGGCGGTGAGGTGATCCTCACCGGGTCGACGCCGCAGGGCGCGCGTCAACTCATGCCTCTCGGCACGCCACCCACCGGTCCTTCTTGACGCGGGAAGCGGCGCAGCTACGTCGTCCCGGGTCCCCCGGCGCCGCGACTGTCGACGGGGCCGGACAGGACGATTCGGCGTGGCTGTTCGGCTGCTTCGCTCTTCTCCTGGCTCTCTCGCTGATCCTCCATCAACTCTGGTGGGACGGCTTCGAGGTCCGGTCCCCGCACTTCATCGTGATCCTGACTGCGGTCTGGACCGCAGTTCGTCCGAGATCGATGGTGCGCTTCCTGGCCATGATCGGCGCAGAGGTCGTCGCCGTGTCCCTCGACATGCCGGACGTGGGCAGCCACACCCTGCTCGTGCTGATCAGCGGGGCGTGCGTGCTCATCTACGTTGCGTGGACCTCCGCCCGGACGCAGCGTTTGCCGGCCCCGGGCCAGCTCTTCGAGGCGATCGCACCGTTCTTCGCCGTGCAGCTCCTGCTCGTGTACGCCGCGGCCGGTGTCGCCAAGATGAACAGCGGCTTCCTGAATCCCGCCATCAGTTGCGCAGGGTCAATTTCCAGCAGGCTGCCCTGGGCTCACCTGTGGGTCTTTCAGGGATCCTGGATGGTCGTGGCGGCGATCTGGGGCACCGTCCTCATCGAGGTCACCCTCCCGATTCTTCTCGCCGTCCGGCAGTTGCGGAGCGTGGGTCTGGTACTCGGCATGGCGTTCCACGCAGTGCTGGCGCTGGCCGGCAACGTGCCGTTCTCCGCTCTCGCCCTCGCCTACTACGTCGTCTTCCTGCCGACCGACACGCCGAGTCGTCTTCGAGCCCTGTTCGCCACCCGCCCGGCCTGGCGCCGCAGGGCCGGCCGATTACTGCGCGCCGGGGGGTCCCGCGTTGCGCTTGCCATCGCGGTTGCAGGGTGGCTGATCGGCGCGGCCCTCGTCACCCATACGCCAGGGACCAGGCCCGCCCTGCTGTCCTGGGGTACGAGCCTTTTCCTCGTCGGAGCGTTCGCCGGCGGCATCCTGCTCGTCGTCGTTGTGGCTCGCCGAAATGAGCTTGTCCCCGCCTCCAGGTCCCTGAGGTTGCGCCACCCCGTGTTGGTCGGCGGACTCGTCCTCGTGGTGCTGAACAACCTGACCCCCTACCTGGGCCTCAAGACGGAGAGCTCGATGACGATGTTCAGCAACCTCCACACGGAGGCCGGCCATTGGAACCACCTGTTCATCCCGGAAGCCGTCAGGGTCTTCGGGTACCAGGACCAGCCCGTGCGAATCATCGCCTCCGATGATCCCGCGCTCGAGGGGAGCACGAACGGCGGGACGCGCCTCGTCCCCTTCGAGCTGGAGCGTTACCTGCGCTCGCACCCGGGGACCACGGCCACCTTCGCCATGACGGATGGACGAGTCGAGACAGTTCGCACCGCAGGAAGCGCGCCGGATGCCTCGATCGCGACGCAGATCATCGACAAGATCGTGAAGTTCCAGGCGGTGCCGCCACCCGGCCGCGGGGGCTGCTGATGCGACCTCACCCGTCGCTGTCCCGCCGATGTCGCGTCGAGGCGGGGCGGGCAGGTTGCGCCGGGTGAATCTGACCTGCGCGATGTCGTGACGTTCGGGGCAGCGAGGTCGGTGCCCGCGCCGCCGGATCGCCTCGTCGACGTCGTGACCGATGTCACGCATCTCTGCACCGTCTTGGGGGCGTAGCGTCGCGGGAATGAACGAGGCGATGACGGTTCAGGGAAGGCTCGGGGTCGGCGAGGCGATCGAGGACTGGTCGGGCGATGCCCGCTTCTTCGAGTACAGCCAGGCGGCCGATCCCGTCGGCGACGGCGTCATCTCCCCCGTACCGGCCGTCTCCTTCGGCTCCGACCTCTACGCGAGCGGGCCCACTCGCGCCGTTGCCCTGGACCTGTCGGTCGAACTGCGCACGCCCTACCCGGCCACGACTCCCGCCCTGCTGGCCAGCTTCCTGCGGATCAATGCCGGTGACGAGCTCGACCTCCACCCCAACGCCACCAGCCAGCTCCTGTACTGCATCCGCGGTCGCGGCCACTCCCGCGTCGACGGGGCGGCGATCCCGTGGAAGGAGGGCGACTTTGTGACGCTGCCGGCGACCACGCCCGCGGTCCACGTCGCCGAGGAGGACTCCGCGCTCTACCACGTCGTCGACACGCCCCTGCTCGACTACCTCGGCGCCCGGGCGACGTCCGCCCGGTTCCGCCCGACCGCGTTCACGGCCGAGGCGGTTCGGGAGAAGCTGGCGGAGGTGGCGTCGGCACCCGATGCCGACCGCAAGAGCAGGGTCTCGGTCCTGCTCAACAACCGCCGATTCGACCAGACGCTCACTGCCACCCACACCCTCTGGGCCATGTTCGGGGTCCTGCCCGCCGGCAGGACCCAACTCCCCCACCGCCACCAGTCCGTCGCCGTCGACCTGATCGTCGACTGCCCGCCCGGGTGCTACAGCCTCCTGGGCGACCGCGTGGACGCGGAGACCGGCGGGATCGTCGACCCGGTCAGGGTGGACTGGGAGTCCGGCGGCGCCTTCGTCACGCCACCCGGCACGTGGCACTCCCATCACAACGAGTCCGGCCGGGACGCCCATCTCATCCCGATCCAGGACGCGGGGCTCCACACCTACCTGCGGACCCTCGACATCCGCTTCTCCACCCGGGACTGAGCTCCCGCTGGAGGGTTGAGACAGCTCCCCTGCGGGTAGGGGAGAACAAGCGACCAAGCTCGACGCGCCGGCCCTGCTGCCGGTGCCCGAGCGAGCCTGATCGAAACGAACTACGGCAACCCCGTCCCTCCACGGGACGAGAGGAGAGACCATGACAGCCATCCCCTTGCAGTCCGTAGCTTTCCGCGACGGCGCCGTTCCCATGTCGGGTCGGATGACGGTGCTCACGGAGATCGCCACCAAGGAGAACGCCAAGGACGACCCGGACGGCGCCGGCTCCGGCCTCGACCTGCACACCACCCTGAGCGTCCGCACCACCGTCCACGATCTCGGCACCGTGCAGCACACATGGGTCGACCTGCACGTCTTCGACGAGCACGACGAGCTCATCCGGTCGGAGACCCTGCCGTTGCACCCGGTCGGGGTCAAGGGAGGGCCCGAGGAATACGGCTTCGACGGCAGCGTGTACCGCGGAACCGGCGCCTCACCCGGCTCCGTCTGGCTGGCGCCCGACGCCCGCAAGGTCCAGTTCCGCCTCTACTGCGAGGTCAACGGCACCGTGTTCAGCGATGGTCTCCTGCGACAGCACGACGTGCCGTCGGACAGCGTGGTGACCAACCCGCGCGCCGCCCGGCCGCCCAGCCGGCGCAAGTCGCCGTCGTCCACGAGCGCCCTCGCCCGATAGGGCTCGCTCCCGGGGCCCCGGTGGCGGGACGGCTCAACCGTCGCGATCGGGCACCTTCTCGATCCGCAGCGCCATCGCCGGGCAGTTGGAGACGGCCCAGCGGGCCCGGGAAAGCAGGTCCGGCGGGATCGGTCCCGGCGTGACCATCGGATAGCCCCAGTCGTCGAGGCGGATCAGCTCCGGCAGCAACTCGGCACAGCTGCCGTGCCCGTCGCAGCCGATCGGGTCGACCACGAGCCTTCGGGCGGCTGGTGTCGTCGCCGACCTTCGGGCGGCTGGTGTCGCCGCCGACCTTCGGGCGGCTGGTGTCATCGCCACCCTTCCTGCGGGGTCGGGACCGGGAGCACCCCGGGGCCGGCGGCGCCGGGGCAGGGATCGCCTTCGGCGTGGCGGTCGACGTCGGACGCGAACACGGTGAGCGCGCTCCGTAAGAGGGCGACGGCGCCGTCGGGATGCCTGCACGCTCCTCGACCGTCGATCTCGGTGGCCCAGCGGCGGAGCTGGGCGACGTCGGCGTTTGTGGCCTGGCCCCGAGCCAGCGCTGCGCTGGCCCCGGCCAGACTGGGCAGCCCGAACGCGCACGGGCCACACTGCCGGGCGCTTTCGCCCGCGAACCAGGCCAGCACCCGGGCCGTCTCGGCCAGCCCGCAGGCTCCGGCCGGGAGGGCGATGACCACGCCGGCGCCCGGTGAAGCACCGAAGGGCAGCAGGCCGGCCCGGCTGTAAGGGGCGGCGCCGCCCGAACGGGCCGGCAGCCAGGCCCCGAAATAGCCCCCGACCAGCAGCGCCCGGATCGGGGTCGTCGTCCCGCCCGCGCCGGCCACGATGTCGGCGAGGGAGGTGCCGAAGGCGACCTCCACCACCGACGGCCGGGCCACGGCGCCGCTGACCGTCACCAGCGTGGTGCCCGGCTCCTCGGCTGTGCCCACCGAGCGGAACCAGTCGGCGCCGTGGCAGGCAACCTGGGCCAGGTGGGCGAGGGTCTCGACGTTCTGGACCAGGGTGGGCCGACCGGCGACGCCCCGCTCGTGGGCGTGCTCGGCCGTCGGCATCGCCGGGCCGCCGCCCAACCACTGGACGAGCGACGACGACTCCCCCGCCACGTACCGGGACGGGCTGGCCGCCAGCTGCACGTCGACGCCGGTCGGCTCGGCGCCACGCTCGGCGAGGGCCCGGCGCACAGCGGCGAGCGCGTCGGCATCGGCGCGGTCGACGCACACGACGACGCGAGAGGCGCCGACGGCGGCCGCGGCCCACAGAGCGCCGTCGAGGACGAGATGCGGAGCCTGCCGCAGCAGGTACCGGTCCTTGCCGCTCGCCGGCTCCCCCTCGGCGCCGTTGACCACCACCACCCGCGGGCCTCGGCCGGCAGCCACCGCCCGGAGCTTGCGCCCGGTGGGGTACCCGGCGCCGCCCCGTCCACCCAGACCCGAGCGCTCGACCAGGTCGATCAGGCCCTCGTCGGGCCGGCGGCCGGGTTGCGGCGGGCGCGCGTAGCGGCCGCGGTGCGCGGCCAGGCCGGTCCAGCCGCCGTGAGGGGGCGGTCCGCCGGGCAGAAGTCGCCCGGTCTGGCTCGGGCGGTCCAGGGTCGAGGTAGGCATCGCAGAGGTCCTTTCAGGCACCGACCCGGACACGGGCCGGGGCGGGAGTGGATGGGCCGCCGTGCGGGCGGGCGGCGGAACCGACCCGCACGGCGGCGAGGATGGCGACGGCCACGGTCACGGCGAGAACCGCGACCCGTACGACCACGCTGTGCCGGTCGGTGCCGGCCGACAGGAGGTGGGTCGTCGCCGAGACGTAGACGGGGAAGCTCAGGAAATGGGTCATGCGCCAGGCCCGCACCGAGAGGCGGGCCCGGAGCAGCGACGTCACCTCGACCGCCACCATGAGGTAAGCCGCCACGATGCCCCACGCCACTGCCACCGGATGCCAGGACGAGGCGAGGGGCACAAGGACCTGCAGCGGGCTGAAGTCGACGTAGCTGTCGAGCATGATCGTCGTCACGTGGATGCCGACGAACACGAGGCCGGCGGCGCCGAGGAACCGGTGGAGATCCACCACCCAGGCGGGGCGGGGCCGGCTGCGGACGATCTTTCCCGACAGGAGGAGTCCCCAGATCACGCCGGCGGCGAGAAGGGCCCACGCCACCAGGCCGCTGGCCCGTGCCGTGTACCACCAGAGCTTGTCCATGGAGGCAGTGTCGAGCGCCCGCCTCGTGGTGACCTGCGGGAAGCCTGGGAGTTTCCTCCGAGCCGTTCGGCCGTGATCCCGAGGCCACTCCCAGCGTCCTCAGAGGTGCGGGACCGACCATCCTTCTCATGGAACCTCTCTTCTCCCCTGGCCGGCGCCACCCCGCCCGGCGGGCCCGCCTCGTCGCCGGTGCCGCAGGCGCGACGGCCATGGTGGGCCTGACCGGCTGGATGGCCGTCACGGCCGGTGGCACGGGCACCCTCGACGCGGTGCCCACGGCGGCGGGCTCGGTACCGGCGGCCGCCTCGGCCGTCCCGTCCCCCACCGCCACCACGCCGGCGACCACGGCGACGACGACACCGATCGCCGGGGCGACGGCCACCACTTCCACCACGAAGGCTCCGACCCCGACGACGGTGGCTACCACCGTGCCGACGACGAGCGCCGCCCAGGCGGCGACCCCTTCCGTCCGCGCGACCACCCGCAGCCGTGGCAGTTGAGCGCACGTTCCGGGCCATGGGCAGCCTTGCCCATGTGGTCGTCGTCGGCGGCTCCCCGGGCCTGGCCGAGCGGGCACAGCGCCGCGTCGACGAGCTGGAGCGGCGGTGGAGCCGCTTCCTGCCCGACAGCGAGGTCAGCGCGCTCAACCGATCCGCGGGCCACCCGCTCCCGGTGTCCGCCGACACGGTGCTCCTGGTGGTACGCGCCATCGAGGGCTGGCGCCTCTCGGGCGGAGCGTTCGACCCCACCGTGCTGGGACCGGTGATCCGGGCCGGCTACGACCGGTCCTTCGAGCAGGTGGGCGAGGTCCAGGGCCCGGGCCTCAGCGCCCTCGACCTGGGGGCGGAGGGGATCGAGGTGGACGGCGACACCGTGCGCATCCAGTCCGGCACCGGTTTCGACCCCGGGGGCATCGGCAAGGGCCTGGCCGCCGACGTCGTGTGCGCCGAGCTGCTGGCCGACGGCGCCGACGGCGCCTGCGTCAACCTGGGTGGCGACGTCAGGGTGTGCGGCAGCGGCCCCGACGACGCGGCGTGGACGGTGGCCGTCGAGCACGAGTGGGCGCCGGCGCCGGTGGCCCTTCTCGGCCTGGCCGATGGCGCCGTCGCCACCTCCACCACGCTCCGGCGCCGCTGGCGGGGCCGCGACGGCCACCCCCGCCACCACCTCATCGACCCCCAGACCGGCCTGCCGGCCACGACCGACGTCAACTCCGCCACCGTCGTGGCCGCCACGGCCTGGGCCGCCGAGGTGCTGGCCAAGGCCGTCCTCCTCCGAGGATCCGCCAACGCCTTCGACATCATCGGTGGCACCGGGGCGCAAGGCCTCGTCGTCGACGACGGGGGGCGCATCCAGGCCACGGGCGGCCTCGCCGCCTACCTGGGCGGCGTCGAGCTGCCCGGTCGCTTACGCCTCGGTGCGGGCTTGGCGCCTGCGTAGCCGCCGGGGCGGCCGGGAGCCGCAACCGACGCAGCGGTAGGCGGCGACGTTGCGGTAGTCACATGCGCACCGCCACAGGCTCTCCAACCAGGGCGCCAGACGGCGGCGGCCACGGTGCATCCGAATCTGGTTGACCACGACCGTCGGGTCGGCCCCCCTGCCGGATCGCTTGAGGGTCACCGGGCGCAAGGGGCCGTTCGACCTACGTGGCCACGGCGTCGGGGGCCACCGGCTCGGGCCGGACGCCGGCGTCCTCGGGCACCTCGGTCGCACCCGCGTTGCCACCGGCCTCGGCCCGGTCGGTCCCGGGCCCCGGTCCTGCCCCTGCGGCCATGGCCGCAGCTTCGGCCCGGCGGCTGTACGCCTTGGCGACGACGGCGGCGGCGACGAGGGCGAGCCCGGCGGCCACCGTGCTGGCCAGGTTGAGGGCGTCGGTGAAGGAGGCGCCGGCCCGGGCTGCCAGCTCCCGGCCGCCGGGGATGCCACCGGCGATCACCGTGGCTGCGCCGATCGACTCTGAGGCGGCGGCGCGGACCGGACCGGGAAGGTTGAGCCCGTTCAGGTTGATTCCCGACCGGTAGACCGCGTTGGCCACGCTGCCCAGCACGGCGATCCCGAGGGCGCCGCCCACCTCACGGGTGGTGTCGTTGACCGCGGAGCCGACCCCGGCCTTGGCCGGCGGCACCGCGCTCATGATGCTGCCGGTCGCCGGCGCCGCGGTCAGGCTCATCCCTGCGCCGAGCAGGACGAGGGCGAGGGCGATCACCGGGTAGGGCGTGATGGGGCTGATGGTGGCGAAGACGCCGAAGCCGGCGGCGACGAGGGCGAACCCACTGGCGATGACCGGGCCCGTTCCCACCCGCTCGGCCAGCGACGCGCTCCGTGGCGCGATGGCGACCAGCATGACGGCCAGCGGCAGGGTGGCGAGCCCGGCGCTGAGCGGCGAGTAGCCCCGCACGAACTGCAGGTACATGGAGAACAGGAAGAACAGGCCGAACATCACGAAGAAGGCGGTGGTGACCACCCCGCTCCCGACGCTCATGCGCCGGTCCCGGAACAGGACGAGGGGCAGCATGGGATGGGGGCTGCGCCGCTCCCAGGCCACGAAGGCGACGAGGCCGACGGCGGCGAAGACGAACGCCGCCAGCACGCTCGGGCTGGTCCAGCCCTTGTCCGGGCCCTCGATGATGGCGTAGATCAGGGAGCCGAGCCCGATCAGGGAGAGGGCGGCCCCGCCCGGATCGAGCGGCGTCGTCTCGGGGTCGCGCGACGTCGGCGAGAAGATCGACACGGCCACGATCACGAGGACGACCACGGGAACGTTCACGAGGAAGGCCGAGCCCCACCAGAAGTGCCCGAGGAGCGCCCCGGACACGATGGGGCCGAGCGCGGCTCCCGCCCCCGCGAACCCGGCCCAGACGGCGATGGCCTTGCGGCGCTCGTGGGGCGGGAAGATGGTGGTGATCAGGGAGAGGGTGGCGGGCATGATGAACGCCGCCCCCAGGCCGGTGATCACGCGTCCCACGATGATCTGGCCCGACGCGGTCGCCAGGCCGCCGATCGTCGCCCCCGTGCCGAAGATGGTCAGGCCGAGGAGCAGCGCCCTCCGGCGGCCGAACCTGTCCCCCAGCGCCCCGGCGGGCAGCAGCAGGGCGGCGAAGACCAGGGCGTAGGAGTCGACGATCCATTGCAGCCCGGTGCTGCTGGCGTGCAGCTCACGCTGCATGCTCGGCAGGGCCACGTTCAGACCGGCGACGGTCATGACCACCATCACCAGTGACAGGCACATGATGCCGAGGAGGAACCACCGGCGCCGGTGGACCAACGGATCCTCGTGGAGCAGTTGCTGCGTCTTCGCCGCGGGCGCGTCGATCATCGTGTCCTTTCCGGAACGGCGTCGTCTCGGAGAAACGTATCGTGCCTCGGCGTCGTACCGCTCCGAGTTGCCCGGAAGGGCCGCCCGGTACGCTGGGCCGGCCCATGGCTCCGCCCCCGGCCACCGCCGTCCTCGGCATACGCGACCTCCACCGGCGGGTGAACAACGCCATCAGCCGGGAGCTGCGGGGCGCGGTCTGGGTGCGCGCCGAGATCGGCGAGCTCAGCGAGCGGAAGGGCCACTGCTTCATCACGCTGGCCGAGCCGGCGCGCGACGGGACCGAGAGCGACGCCGCCCTGGACGTGGTCATCTGGCGGCAGGCCTGGAACCGCATCCGGCGCCAGCTCTTCGACAGGGGCATCAGCCTGCGCAAGGGTCTGACGGTGACGTTCCGGGGCGAGCTTCGCCTCCGCGACGGAGCGGGCCAGCTCCAGCTCCGGTGCACCGAGGTGGACGCCGACGCCATCCTCGGCGAGATCGCCGCCCGCCGGGTCGCCCTACGCCGGGCCCTGGCCGCCGAGGGCCTGCTGGAGGCCAACGGTCGCCGGCCGCTTCCTGCCGTCCCCCTGCGCCTCGGCGTGGTGGCCAGCGTCCACAGCGAGGGCTACCGGGACTTCCGCGCCGTGATCGAGGCCTCGGGGTACCGCTTCGAGCTGGTGGTCGAGCCGGTGCTCGTGCAGGGTGTTTCGGCGCCGCCGACCATCGCCGCCGCCTTCGCCCTGCTCGGGGAACGGGACCTCGATCTCATCGTGCTGGTTCGTGGTGGAGGCGCCCGGGCCGACCTCGACGCTTTCGACCACGACCTCGTCGCCAGGGCCATCGCCGCTGCGCCGGTCCCGGTCTGGACCGGTCTCGGCCACACCGGCGACAGGTGCCTGGCCGACGAGATGGCCCACCGGAGCCACACCACACCAACAGCCTGCGCCCACGCCCTGGTGACCCTCGTCGAGGTGTTCTGCGCCGACCTGGCGAGCCGGTCCCGCCGCCTGGCCGGCCTGGCCGGGCGGCGCACGGCGTCGGCCGAGGACGGGCTACGGGCCCGCAGGCGGCTGCTGGCCGGCTGTGGGGCGGCGCAGCTCGACCGTCACCGGGAGCGAACGGCGTCCCGGGCCACAGAGCTAGGACGCCTGGCGACGACCGCCCTGACCGGCGCGTCGGGCACCGTCGAGCGGTCGGCCGGGCGTCTCCCTCGCGCCGCCGGCGTCGCCGTGGACCGCGAGCGGGACCGGCTGGGGCGCACCGCCCGCCGCGCCCGGCTGGGCGCGACCCGTGCGCTCACCGACCGGGAGCGCGAGCTCGTCGCCCACCGTCGGGTGATGGCCGCCCTCGACCCGGTCCGCCAGTTCGAGCGCGGATGGTCCCTCACCTTCGACGGCGACGGCCGGCTGGTGCGGAGCGCGTCGCGGCTGCGCGCCGGCGAGCGGATCACCAGCCGCTTCGTGGACGGAGAGCGGTCGAGCGTGGTGGAGGCCTGATGCCGGCCGCCGACGACGCCCGCGCCCGGCCACCCGCGGAGCTGACCTACGCCGAGGCCACCGCCGAGCTGGACGCGGTGATCGCCGAGTTCGAGGAGGGCCAGGTCGACGTCGACCGCCTAGCCGACCGGTTCCAGCGGGCGACGGAGCTGGTGGAGGAGCTCGACCGCCGGATCCGACTGAACCGCCGGAAGGTGGAGAGCCTCACTCCCCGCCTGGAGGCGGTGGCCAACGGGCAGGGCCCGGCGGCGGCATCCCCGGCCGCGCCGGTCGATATCGACGACGAGGCCGAGAACGAGGACGAGGACCCGACAGGGCTCTAGACCGCTCCTGACGGCTGGGTCGGGGCGGGATCCGGCACGACCGGCGTGTCGCCAGCCGGGTCGGACCCGTTCCCCGGTTCGGTGGACGTCCCGGCCGGCCCCTGCGGGCCCCCGGCCGGGACGGTCGGATGGAACGGCACCGAGGTGACCACGGTGTTCGGGCGGTCGATGAGGGCCAGTTTGAGGGCCAGGGCGCTCTGGCCGTGGAGCAGGTTGGCCAGGCTGCGGGTACCGACGACGAACTCCGGGATGACAATGGTGATGACGTCGTTGTTCCACCGCTGGTCGAGCTCGTCGAGGTAGGACTCGACCGGGGCCACCAGGTCGCGGTAGCGGGAGTGGACGATCTCGAGGGGGGCGTCGAAGCCGAAGCGCCGCCACTCCGACTGCATCTCCTGCTGCTCGTCGTCGTCGGTGGCGACGTAGAGGGCCAGGAGGTGGTCCGGCCGCATCGAGCGGGCGTAGTTGAGGGCGACCACCACGCCCTTGTGCACCCGACCCACCAGCACGACGACGGTGTGGTGGAGGTCGTGGCGGCGGACGTCCTCCGGCGTAAGGGCCAGGGCCCCGGCCAGGGAGGAGTAATGGCGTTTGATGCCCTTGAACACGAGGATGATCATCGGGACGACCACGATGGGCACCCACGCCCCGATGGTGAACTTGGTAATGCCGACGATGAGGGTGACGATGCCGGTGGCGACCGCTCCGACCGTGTTGATCACCGAGCCGCTGCGCCACCCCGGATCCTTGTCCTTGAGGTGGTGGCGGACCATGCCCGCCTGGCTCAGGGTGAACGAGGTGAACACGCCGATGGCGTAGAGCGGGATGAGGGCGGTGGTGACACCGCCGAAGGCGATGATGAGGCCGGAGGCGGCGAGGGCCAGGAAGACAACGCCGTTGGAGAACACCAGGCGGTCGCCCCGGTTGGAGAACTGGTGGGGCAGGTAGCCGTCGCTGGCGATGATCGACGACAGACGGGGGAAGTCGGCGTAGGCGGTGTTGGCCGCCAGGACCAGGATGGCGGCGGTGGCGAACTGGAGGATCCAGTAGAAGGGTCCACCGCCGATGACCACCCGCGACAACTGGGAGAGCACCGTCTCCGACTGCGTCGGGTACGGGCTGAGCCGGTAGGCCAGCAGCGAGACGCAGAAGAACAGCGACCCGAGGATGACGGCCATCCACATCAGGGTGGTCGCGGCGTTCTTGGGGCTCGGCTTGCGGAAGGCGGGCACGCCGTTGGAGATGGCCTCCACCCCGCTCAGGGCCACGGCGCCCGAGGAAAACCCCCGCAGCAGCAGGAACAGGCCGAGCGAGCCACCCGTCTCCCGGACGCCATCGAACTTGGCCGGGTCGAAGGGGACGGGATGGAGGTGCCCGAAGTAGGAGCGGAACAGCCCGATCAGCAGCATCCCGCCCAGGCTGACGATGTAGACATAGGTCGGGAAGGCGAAGATCTTTCCGGATTCTTTCGCCCCCCGCAGGTTGACGATGGTGATGAAGGCGATCAGGATCAGGCACAGCAGCACCCGGTGCTGGGCCAGGCCCTGGAAGGTCGGTATGGACACGATGGCGGCCACACCGGCCGAGATCGACACCGCCACGGTGAGCACGTAGTCGACCAGCAGCGATGCCCCCGCCACCAGCGAGGGCGTCTCCCCCAGGTTCTCCCGGCTGACGATGTAGGAGCCGCCGCCGCTCGGGTAGGCGAAGATCGTCTGCCGGTAGGAGAAGGCCACGATGGCCAGCAGCAGGGCAACGGCGATGGCGATGGGAATGAGCTTGGACAGGCCGAGCGTGAGGCTCGACGCGCCCAGCGCGGTGACGAACAGGATCTCCTCGGTGGCGTAGGCGGTGGAGGAGATGGCGTCGGAGGAGAAGACCGGCAGGCCGATCCACTTCGGAATGCGCTGATGGTCCATTTCCTCGGACGCGAGGGGACGACCGACCATGAGGCGCTTCAACATGCTCAGCACAGAAGGGGAACGATACGCCGCTGGTCCGCGGTGGCCGAATCCGGAACCCCGCCGCGCCGGCGGTCGGGTCGACGGCCCCCCGGCGGTAGGGTCGACGATCATGGCAAACGCCGCCCAGTTCATCTTCACCATGCGGAAGGTCAGCCGCTTCCACCCCCCCGACAAGGAGGTGGTGAAGGACATGACGCTCGCCTTCTACCCGGGGGCCAAGATCGGCGTGATCGGCCCCAACGGGTCGGGCAAGTCGTCGCTCCTGCGGATCATGGCCGGGGTGGACGACGGCTTCACCGGTGTGGCCCGCCTCTCCCCCGGCTTCACCGTCGGACTGCTGGAGCAGGAGCCTCACCTCGACCTCGACAAGGACGTCAAGGCCAACGTCATGGACGGCGTGGGCGCCGTCGCCGGGCTCCTGCAGCAGTACGACGACGTCCTGGCCCGCTACGCCGACCCCGACGCCGACTTCGACAAGATCGGCGAGGAGCAGGCCCGGCTGGAGGCCGAGATCGAGGCCAAGGGGGCCAACGACCTCGAGCGCCAAATCGAGATCGCCATGGACGCCCTGCGTCTCCCACCCGGCGACGCCGGCGTGGCGACCCTCTCCGGCGGCGAGCGCCGCCGGGTCGCCCTGTGCCGCCTCCTGCTGTCCAAGCCGGATTTGCTGCTGCTCGACGAGCCGACCAACCACCTCGACGCCGAGTCGGTGGCCTGGCTGGAGCGCACCCTGCAGGACTACGCCGGCACCGTGGTCGCCATCACCCACGACCGGTACTTCCTCGACAACGCGGCCCGGTGGATCCTGGAGCTGGCCAACGGCCGGGGCACGCCGTTCGAGGGCAACTACACCAGCTGGCTGGAGCAGAAGCAGGAGCGCCTGCGCCTGGAGCAGAAGGCCGACAGCGCCCGGGCCAAGACGCTGGAACGGGAACTGGAGTGGGTGCGGATGGGCGCCAAGGCCCGCCACGCCAAGTCCAAGGCCCGCATCGACGCCTACGACAAGCTCTTCGCCGAGGCCCGCGACGCCCAGTCCGGCGACCGGCGCCTGGAGATCGCCATCCCGCCCGGCGAGCGCCTCGGCGATGTGGTGATCGAGGTCGACGGGCTGACCAAGGCCTACGACGACAAGCTGCTCATCGAGAACCTGTCGTTCTCGCTACCGCCGGCCGGCATCGTCGGCGTCATCGGGCCCAACGGGGCGGGCAAGACCACCCTGTTCAAGATCCTCACCGGCGAGGAGAAGCCCGACAGCGGCACGGTGAAGATCGGCGCGACCGTCGACCTGGCCTACGTCGACCAGAGCCGGGACAGCCTCGACGACGAGAAGACCATCTACGAGGAGATCACCGGCGGCCAGGAGTTCTTCAAGATCGGCAACCGGGAGGTCAACGGCCGGGCTTACGTGGCCTCGTTCAACTTCACCGGGTCCGATCAGCAGAAGCCGGTCGGCAAGGCATCGGGCGGCGAGCGCAACCGTGTCCATCTGGCCAAGATGCTGCGACGCGGCGGCAACGTGCTGCTCCTCGACGAGCCGTCGAACGACCTCGACGTCGACACCCTCCGGGCCCTCGAAGCAGGGCTGGAGTCGTTCCCGGGATGTGCGGTGGTCATCAGCCACGACCGGTGGTTCCTGGACCGCATCTGCACCCACGTCCTCGCCTTCGAGGGCGACAGCCAGGTGCGCTGGTTCGAGGGCAACTTCGCCGACTACGAGGTGTGGCGCCACAAGGAGCTGGGCTCGGCCGCCGACCAGCCCCACCGCATCAAGTACAAGCCCCTCGTCAGGTAG